>CAZJZR010000104.1:0-9024 GCA_964550475.1 uncultured bacterium | reverse complement strand
CTCCCATGGTCATCGGTCTCCTCCTCTCCCCTATCACTGGCCCCTTTACGGGGATCACTTGGATTGCTGAAAAGCTGTTAGAGCAGGCTGAGCAGGAGTTGGATGCGAAGGAAAATTTGCAGAAGCGGTTGTTAACGTTGCAACTGGCGTTTGATATGGGGGAAATGTCGGAGGAGGAGTTTGAGGTGCAGGAGGAGGAGTTGCTGTTGGCGATTCAGGCGGTGGAAGATGAGGAACGCGCCGCACGGTTAGCAGCGGACGCTGAAGAAGACTGAGGTATCTGCGATCGCGGCCATGGCTACTCCCGCTCCAGTGTCTCCCGATCAACCCGTGACCGTCGTGATTTCGCGCCGGGTTAAACCGGGCTGCGAAGTGGCGTTTGAAGATTTTTTAGCCGGAGTGATCAAGGCGTGCAGCCAATTCCCCGGCTACCTAGGCAGCAGCATTTTCCGTCCCGCCAATGCCGACGATCCCGAATATCGGGTGATCTTCAAGTTCGATCGCCTCAGCCATTTACGGCAATGGGAACATTCCCCTGAACGACAACACTGGTTTAGCCAAGCGGCTGCCCTAACCGAAGCACCACCGCAAATTCAGGTGTTAACCGGATTGGAAACTTGGTTTACCTTGCCAGGAAAGGCCGAACTGATACCGCCACCCCGCTACAAAATGGCGATCGTGACTTGGTTGGCGGTGTTTCCGTTAATCACGTTCCTGTCTACAATTCTGCAACCCTACATCGCCGATGTCCCGCTGGTGTTGCGGGTGATGCTGATTACGGCGATCGCCGTTCCCGTCATGACCTATGGCCTGATGCCGCAAATGACGCGCCTCTTTGCAGGCTGGCTCTATCCCACTACGGTTGATGTGGCGATGGATGTGGCGATGCAGTCATCCGAACCAGCCACAGAGCAAACAACCGTTACACCCCTAGCGTTAGAACCCACAGTAGATCAACCCTTAGATCAACCCTTGCCTCTGCTGTCATCCCCCACCAAGGACAAGGAACCTGTGGCCGATTGGTCGCGGGTGTAGTGATGGCGTTGCAATTCAGTTGCAATTTAATTGCAATTCAATCCTTACAGGCTCCAGTATCGGCATGATAAATCGGAATGCCTACCTCCAAATCTCCCAACAGCGTCGGTTGCAGGGCGTTGGTATCCCCCAATTGTTGGTGGCGATCGCGCTGAAACTGATCAATCTCAGTAGCCATGTTAGCCGCGATATCCTGAGCTGTTGTGGACGGTTGTGGATCGGCCTGCATGATATTCAGCTTGAAGCTCACCTGCTGAACCAATAAGTTCTGTTGATCGTGGCTAAGTTGCTCGGCCAACCCCAATTGGGTCATCAACCCCGACCCTAGCACATGGGACAGAGCCGTTTGGATCAGGGAGTCGGTGATGCGGGTCAGACCGGGTTGGGTCTTGGCTAAATAGGCGATGACGGTTTGTTGAACCAGGCTATCGAGGTGACCGTGTTGCAGGATGGTGGCGACGTTTGCCGCGATCGCCGCCACCTCTGAAGGAATCACCTGGGTTAGAGCAGTCTGGAGATTGAAGCGTTGGCCGACCCGGCGGATCAGCGCATCTACTTCTGGGCGACTGATCGAGCCATCTGCAATCAGCGGCAAAATGGCGAGAACCGTATCTGACAGATTGAAGTCTGAGGGATCGAAAGTGCTAGGGTTCGGCAGATGGTTTTGCACGTAGGCAGTGAGGGTGGTCAGCACTTGCCCGTCTAAGGCTTGCTGCCGTTGATGGACTTGGTTGGCGAGGGCGATCGCGGCAGGATCAGTCACCGATGCGATCGATTGGCCAGGGTCAAACTGCTGTACCACTTGCTGGATTAGCTGCGCCTGCATCTCAGTCGCTAGGGATGTATTGGTCGCCTGTTGATGCAGGTTCAGGATGGTATGGGCGATGGCGGCCACATCATCCGTAGACTGCGGCACACCAAAATTAGCCCCGTACACCCTAAGCGTATGCAACACGAAGTCGTTAATGGTTTGATTCATCATGCTGATTCTAATTAAATTGGTGAATTAAATTTCTGTTAGTAAACGCATCTGTTGTCAAAGGTATCTGTTGTCAAACCCAGAGGTGTTGGCCTTGTCTGTGTTTCCCACAGAGCATTCCACTTTGCCATTACCAGTTTGCCAGTATAGTAAGTTGAGTGAGAACCCGCGATCGCTGATACTAGCTGGAGGCGATCCGGCCTACCATGTCCCGCGTCCTGCTGATTGCATTGCGCTATCTTGCGTTGTATTAAGCGATACAGATAGCGATTTTTGCCCCATTCACCTCATTCTAACGCTGGCAATACTCTGTTAATTTTCGGCTCACAGAGACGGGGACAGTTGGTTGATCCATAGGGGAAACCCTAATCTGCAAGAGTTTGGTATTGTTTTATGGATTTGAATAAAATTTTGCAAACCACCAGCGACATTGTTGTCGCCATGGGGTTAAAAGTACTTGGTGCCTTAATTCTGTTTTGGGTGGGGCGACGGCTGATTGATCTTGCCCTGCGGTTGATCAAACGCGGATTAAGAACCCAACCCTTGGATGCGACGGTTCTGTCCTACATCATTTCAGTCGTAGGGGTAACGCTAAACATCATCCTAATTGTGGCCATTTTAGGCTTCTTTGGGATTGAAACCACCTCGTTTGCAGCCTTGTTAGCAGCGGCGGGTGTGGCGATCGGAGCCGCTTGGTCAGGCTTACTCGCCCACTTTGCTGCTGGCATATTTCTGGTTATTTTTCGCCCGTTTAAGGTGGGTGACTTTATCAGTGCGGCGGGCGTAACCGGGACAGTGCAAGAAATTGGCCTGTTTGTATCTAGCATTACCACCTTGGATAATGTGTTGACGATTGTGGCCAATAACAAGATTTTTGCTGACAATATCCAAAACTTCTCGGCCAATCCCTATCGTCGAGTTGATTTGGTCGCTCAGTTGAACCACAGTGTGAACCATCAAGATGCCATTTCTCGGTTGCAAGCTAAACTGAGCCAAGTGCCCAATGTGTTAGCTACTCCTGCCCCAGATGTGGAGATCTTAGAGTTTAATTTGGCGGGGCCTGTGCTGGCGGTGCGTCCCTATTGCAGTAACGACCATTATTGGCAAGTCTACTTCGACACCAACCGGATTATCCGCGAAGCCTTTGGCGAAGCAGGTTACCCCACACCAGAGCAACATTTGAAGATTCACAATTGATGAATCAGATGAATCAATTGTCACGACTCTTGTGGATCAATGCTGGAGTGTTTGATCCACAAGGGTTGGGGCACCCAACATCTACACGGTTATCTTGTGTATGGTCTGTAGGGGCGCGGTGCCCGCATCCTTTCAGCACCGCCTATACAGAAAATCTTTTATACAGCAAGCATCACTACTCTCAGGGGCTATCCCACTTCAGAGGATGGTTTAAAAGCCCTATTTGATGTAGTCCTGGCGACTGAAGTCGCGGCTATACGGACAAAACCTGCCTACGCAGGTTATGGAAACCCTTGATTTTCTTCAGTCCACGTAGGCAGACTATAGTCCGTTGGGCAATAGCCTGCGGCATGGGCTAAAGCCTAGGGCTTCGTTAGTGTTCACGTAGTCGCGGTTTTAACCGCTAGACACTTTTCAAACACCCTCTCAGATGGCGTGATACTAGCAACCCGGTTTCTTCAAGAAACCGGGTTGCTGGGTAATCCACATCTGGGATACCCCCCTAGGCTCAAACCGTTGAGGTTAGAGACTCTTTGCAACCGATGTATTGCAAATGATGTTATTAGTTTGATAGGTGCTAGTGCTGTAGTTAGACAGTGCTGATCCAGGTGCGAGGGCAGTGGTGCCAGGGTTAATGCTTTCGCATAGGGCAACGGTGGAGGTGGCCTCAACCGTTGTACTCTGTTGCACTAACTGCACGCCGCCAATGTATGCCTTCAAGGCTGCATCACTGGGCGTGGCCTGTACATATACGCCATAGGCAGAGGTGGCACTGGGCATATTGTAGGCATAGTTTTTTGTCGATTGTGCAATGCCAACCCCAACAGTAGCTAAGTCGGTGCCAAACATGGGGTTTTCCAACCGATAGGCTTGTTGAGCGCGGTTGATCGATCCGACATAGGTGCGAGCCTCAGTTTGTTTCGCTTTATTCGCCTGATTCAGGAAGGAGGGTAAGGCGATCGCAGACAGGATACCGATGATGATAATGACCACCAGCAACTCAATCAAAGTAAAGCCTTCATCGTCTTTTTTCTGGAGCAGATGTTGGAGAAATTTGGTTTGAAATTCAATCTTCATGGATGAAATCCTGTCGTCACAAGTTTGTGGGTGTAACTGGATCGATCGAAACTTGCGCCAGTTGATTGAACCTAGCGGCATGGATCGCAATTGGGTGCATGTTGAAACGGTAGCTACAAGGTTGGTTTGTCCTGCGGTTCCGCGCACGAAAAATCACCTTTTAGAGCACCTTGTCAGGTGGTAGATATGAAATGAGGTGGCAGGTAGATCAACATCAAGCAAGATCAATCAACAAAATGTATCGGGTAGGGGCGCAAAACATCTAAACCGCGATCGCAAAGATGAACACACAACTCGGTTGATCTCGATGCAGTACGGTAGATCGATACGGTAGATCAGGTGAAATACGGTAGATTAGGTCAAATGACACACAAATCGAGGAGTGCGCCTGTGGATGATGCCACACCACCGTGAATGGCAGTCTTACATCCTACTCCGTCCTACGGATACTCCTGTTGATCATGCAGTGGCAGACGTTTGAGAACTGACAGTTAGAAATCCCTGTATTGTCTTTACCAACGGTGAGACAATCATCAGGGCTATAGCTTTAGAATACCCAGCCTTATCTGCGGTATCCCCCACAAATTGCAAAGCTTCTGTAATTCCTTGGGCATCATTACCGCACCAAATCTACAAAAACTTTGTCAGGCATATCCGGATATATCCGGACACATAGGGACAACGCATGATGCATGAAGAATTGTGCGGTTTCTCCATAGCCCACACCACCGCAAGCGGCTATGTCAATTCCCCACTACCATGGACTCCCCACCATCGTAAAACCTGCCCAATAATAAGGATGAGCCAAGTTCTTATTGCCTAATCGCTCAGCCAATTCCGTCGGCAAGCTTGGCGTATTGGGTACGCCAACCAACTTGCCATCTTGCACACTCACCTTCCCTTTTAGCATGTCAATTTGCGCTTGGCGTAAGGCTTCTGCCTTGATCGTCACCTCTTTACGTCCCAACTGTTCATAGAATTCGTTCATCATGGCTAGGGTGCCTTCGTCGCTGACTGCCCACAGACTACCCATCGCCGACTTCACGCCTGCTTGGATGGCTAACCCGGCAAAGCCTAGCTCAGCCACTTCATCCCCGATCGCCGTCTTACATGCACTCAACACCAGCAACTCCACTGGCGGATCACTCCAGCCCAATTGCCGCAGTTGATCCAACCGCAACCGTTCCTGCCCCCACAGTTGAATGTAAGACTCAGACCGATCCTTCGGTTTGAATTCCGCATGGGTGGCTAGGTGGATAATCCCATAGGGTCTGCGTTGCCGTGCCGCCTGTAAATTGTTGCGGGTAAACTGGTCATTCAGTGCCTGACTGCCTGGCCACAGTTGGTTAACAATACTCTTCAGTTCCACGGGTACTGCTGGCAACGCACTCAAGTTGGTTTCTGGGAGGAAGTCTGACACCCCCATTGCCAACATCGGCATACCCTTAATGTCTTGGTAGCGGCTGTCCGTCAGATTAAAACTCGGCGTGAGTCCTAAACTAAACTGTTCTACTAAAAACTGTTTGCCATCGTTCAACGCCGCCACTGGCACACTCCGCAACCCGACATCCATGGAAAACAGTAAGGTGTCGATCTTTTGCGCCTTCAGGTCTGCTAACAGCGGTTGCACTAACCAGCGATATAAGTTCCGGGCATGATTGCGATATGCCTCCTCCTCCCGCACAATCGACAGCACCATGGCTTTGTTCGCCGCGATGACTTTAGCGCGGGTGGCTTCTGGAATCCTCACTCGCACGGGTTTTCCGGTGGACGTAAGCAGTACCAATTCCAGTTCATCGGTGGGTTTAGGGGTGGGTTTGACGGGACGGAAGGGGCTATCGGCAAGGGTTTGGGATAATCCATTCGCAGTAAACCGCCATAATTCACTGGGCAAGCCAGTACCCAGATTTTTCCGCAGTGACAACCCTGTGGCTAACCGTTCCGAACTCTCTCCACCTTTGATCCGGTTGGCATGGGCAAGGCTAAATTGCACGCCACTTTGTTGCAGAAATTCCTTGAATTCGTTGGTGTAGGCTACATCAGTTGTCGGTAAGCTGGGGTCTTCCTGGGTGACACCCACTGTGGGAAAGAAGCTGGCATAAATCACCGCTGGTTTTTTGCCTGTGGCGCGTTCAATGTCTCGCAAAATCCGCGCCGCTTCCCCCGGAGCCATGATGGGAGTGGTGTCGCCTGTTAAGGCGATCGGTGGCTGTGGTTCATTTGTTACTTCAATATTGGGGCGTTGGGTTGTTTCAAGCACAATTTGCCCTGGTACGGTGCCCTGGGTAAATTTGCCGAAAATCGACTGATTTTGGAGAATGTTGGGATTACTAAAGGTTCCGGTGGCGATCGCTCCTACCGTCCCATTCACCACAGTCCCCCCACCGGATGTGCTAGTGCCCCCTACGGTAAAGGGTCGATTAAATACGCCGCCGCCGTGGGTAATCGTAATGTTGCCACCCGCTAATCTACCCATCGCCAGCAAACTGGCTGCCACATACCCGCCACCAGACAAGAAAGACGTCGTGCCCAGAGCACGGAAGGAACTCGCAGTTACAACTGTGATGTTGCCGCCAATCCCATGAAACGAACTGGTGTCAATGAAATTGACCTGCACATCTCCCAAGGGGTCAATGAAGACATTGCCCCCTTGCGTGCTGCCTTGGGTATAGATCGATCCAGTGGTAATGGTGTTGTTGGCGATTAGGGTGACATTCCCGCCTGCTTGGTTCACGCTACTGGTATCAATGTTGCCAGTCGTAATAGAAGTACCTGCGGTGAGACGAACATGCCCACCAGCTCCTTCACTAAACGTGTAGGTGTATAAGTTGCCTGTGGTAATGTCATTGGTTGCATTGATCGTCAGGTCGCCACTGGGAGCAGAGCCACTGGAACGGCTCGTCATGATTAATCCCGGACTGGTAAAGGTGTTACCGCTGCTACTAAACGAGCCGCCATTAGTGGTAATCGAACCTGAGTTGGTAAAGCTGTTGTTGTTACTACTCAACGCCCCCCCGCTAGTATCCAGGAAGCCAGAGTTATTGAAATTGCCCCCGCTGCTACTGAATGCGCCGCCGTTTGTACTAATCGAGCCTAAATTGGTGAAACTGCCGCTGTTACTGCTCACCAATCCGCCATTCGTACTAATGGAACCGTTGACAGTGACAAAACCTGTTGTGCCACCCCCCTGTCCTTGGAAGACAACATTCCCAGAGCGTAAACCATAACCATAACCGCCACCCATGGCGATCGTGCCATCGATAACAACCCCACTGGCTGCATCAAAAATCAGCGTACTATTAGCCCCCGATGCATTAATTGTGGCACCAGATGCTAGGGTAATGACCCCGGCTTGGGTGCCGTTAGGGTTGTTGGTGGAGACGATTACTGTTGCCCCATTCCCTAGTGCATCCGTAATCGTTGAGGCAAAAACTGTGGATGTCGCATTTGCAGGGCCAGCGGTGAAGTTGGGAGTCGCACCAACATTAGTGTTAGCCCCAAACCCCGCAACAATATTGATATTCGTTGGGTCGATCAGCCAGGTTCCGGCTTGACCATGGGGTGCGCCAACGTCAACTTGACCGAGTGCTTCCAGATAATTTTGGCTGGAGGTTTCCACAAAGCCGCCATTGCCAGACAAACTGCCGCCACGGGCAGAAATGTTGCCGTAGAAGCGGGTCGCTTCGTCTGACCAGAGAATCACTTTACCGCCATTCCCCGTTTGCAGGCCATCCGCCGTAATTACTGAGTCAGCACTAACAAAGGTGCCACTGGCTCTGGGCAGGGTTCCCTGTCCCTTGTAGTCACCCCCAATCAGCACGGTGCCGCCGCCGTTGGTGCCGCTGGCGTTGAGGGTGCCACCGATGACACCAACGTTTTGCCCAACCAGGCCAATGGTGCCGCCTGTTTGGCCGCTACCGGTACCCGATACGTCAATGGTGCCAGAGGCGATCGCGGTTCCTGCATTGGTGGGAATCACCTGATTTGATCCGCTCAACACCACATTACCATTGGCATCCACAGCCAGTCCGGTGGCGTTGCTGAGATTGCCTCCGGTCAGTAATTGGGGTAGGGAGAGGGGAGTTAGAGAGTTAGGGAGTTGGGGAGTTGGGGAGGAGGCAGTTAAGGGTTGGATTTCTAAGCTTAAGATCATGCCGGGTTGGCTGAGCCGCACCAAATTATTCCCAGGGACAGCCGTTAGCAGTACTTGTCCGGCTGGAGCGGTGAGGCGGCCTGTGTTCACCACTGTTCCCCCAATCAGGCTGATGGATTGGCCGGAATTCACTGCCAGATTGCCCGCGTTGACGATCGCCCCTGGTGAGGTGGAGAGGAAGGCGAATTGGTTGGGCGTGCCACTGAGGTTGGAGTAGTCCACTGGCCCGGTGGCGTTAAACCAGCCACCATTAATCCCGATCGCATTGGCTGTGGTCGCCGTAAACGATCCGGGCACATCCAACCGAGCATTTTGGCCAAAAATAATCCCTGCTGGATTCATCAAGTAGAGGTTGGAATTGCCACCTGTAACCTGAATCAGACCATTGATCACCGACGGATCGCCACCCGTGACCCGTCCCAAAATGTTTTGGATCGCGGGATTGGCGACAAAATTAGCGATTTGACCTTGGCTGAGGCCGAACTGTTGGAAACTTTGGAACAGATTGCCGCCGACCTGCGTGCCGCCTGTGATCGTGTATTGGCTGCCGTTGATGCTAATCACCGTACCTGTGCCATCGATC
>CAZJZR010000103.1:2255-9090 GCA_964550475.1 uncultured bacterium | reverse complement strand
TCCTGCTATTCAGCACCGCCAATCAATCTAAGGGATTTGCGGAAAAATAAAATACCCATGATCGCTGTAGGGACACGGCATTGCCGTGTCCGTAGAATTAGCGGTGTGGGTAAATTATTAATCTGCAAATCCCTAACCGGACAATCCAGGGAACTTCGTGTCCTGTTGTGCCGTCTAACAGTTGTGCCGTCTAACGAATGGCGCGGATACCAGGCAACCTGTAACTGAGTTGACCATAGACTGAGACAGTTGATCGGGTAGGTCAATTAACCAATTTGAAAAAATCTGCGTAGAATCATTTTATAGATCTATCAATATTTCACGATGCAATCTCTAGGAGTGAGGTTATGCGGCCATCTCAATTGACATTAGCGTTGAACTCGGTGGCGATCGCGGTGCTGACGGGAGTGGCGATCGTTCCGGCTCTGTCCCCATCCGTATTGGCACAGTCCACCCCACCCAATGCCATCCAAGATTTGCAAACCCAAGATGGTCCGCGTGATCCCTTCTCCAATCGCGGCAATCCCCAAGGTGGGTTGTACGACTTAATCCACCAAGCCCAAATGGGTAACCTCCGCAATATTCAGGACTTTAGTGCGGAACAAGGGGAAGTCTTAGATGAGGAAACAGCTAGATTCCGGGCGGCGCAACAGGAACGCCTGAAACAACAACAAGGCGCATCATCCACCCCAACCACCCCCCAGTCGAATGGTTCGTCAAAGTAACCGCACGACCACGGTTTAACTAACGTCTTAACTAACGTCTTAACTAACGTCGTTCCAACTGGTCTAATCAACCAGTTCTCAGGATCGTGGATTGCATCAAGCCGCAAACTGTACGGGCGGGTTTCGCTGTCACATCTATTGCAGGATGTAGATTAATCCGCTTCAAAAAATAAGGGATCTGCAAATAAATAAAATACCCAGCGTAGGATGCGTATAGCCTCTGGCAATAGCCTAAAGGCATGGGCTTCGCCTAGGGCTACGCTAAAGGCTTCAGCCGTAACGCATCATCTTTAAGTTATGGGTACTTTATTTTTACGGTTCTCCCTAAGCTGAACATTTAGCATTAGCTGTCAGCTAATAGCCATTGGCTGACAGCCAATGAAACCCATGAACTTATTTTCTTTACAAGCCCTTACTTATTTCATTCACATTTTTCAGTGCTGACTCCTGACTCTGCGCTGGAGACATACTGGCAAGCGTATTGTCAAACTCAAGCTGGACGCGATCAACCGCGATCGTCACCCGCTGCCAGTGAACCGCCAGCGCATCACCCACCAGCAACGTCTCCCCCTGAGTACGATGTAGTGCAATTTGGGGATCATCCCCAACTGGCTGATCAATTGGTGCAATTAGTGTTGGCGGGAATCAAAACCGCCACCTGTTCGGCTTTGTGGGAATGGGAGGCTGAAGGCAGTCCGTTGCCCCAGGTTGGCAGCAACGCCATTGTGCTGGATGGTCAAGGAACCCCCTGTGCCATTATTGCCATCACTGAGGTTCGCCTCTGTCCATTTGACCAAGTAGATGCGGACTTTGCGGCGGCAGAGGGCGAGGGCGATCGCAGCCTAGACTATTGGCGGCGGGAACACTGGGACTATTTCTCACGGGTGTTACCGCTGATTGGCAAAGCCCCGTCTCCGGATATGGTCTTGGTCTGTGAACGGTTTCGCGTCGTCTACAGGGGCGAACCGACACAGCCATAATCCAACCCAACACAACGATAATTTTTCAGATTTTCAGACCATTTTCCCGGAATTACCGGAATTGGTCGTGCAGCCTGTGGATCATCTGGCGGATTATCCCTAGGGCATCCGTTGCCAACCAACGGGACAAACTAGAGTAAATTATTATGAATAATTCCGACTAGCACCCCATCCAGGTTGACCCGCCCCTAATTCCCCCTTGTACACCCTTCCTCTATCCAATCCATGACCCTACAGCCTGGCGCAGTTCTGCAAAACGATAAATATCAGATTGAACGGGTTTTAGGACAGGGCAGTTTTGGCATCACTTACCAAGCCGTGCATGTCAAATCTAACCAGCGCGTGGTGATTAAAGCCTTAAGCGAAACCTTGCAACAGCGATCGGATAGCAATCTGTTACAGCAACAGTTTTTGAAAGAATTGCAGCGGCTGTCGCGCTGTCCCCATCCCCAATTGCCGAGGATTTTGCACAGCTTTGAAGAGGCAGGGGTGGCCTATGGGGTGATGGCGTGGATTCCTGGCAAATCCTTGGCAGAATTGGCCGGAAATGGCACAGTGCTGCCAGAGGCTCAGGCTATTCCCTACATTCAGCAGGCGGCGACAGCCTTAGCCACTCTGCATCAGAACGGATTACTGCATCGGGATGTGAAGCCGCAGAATTTTATCCTGCATCCAGAACGGGATCAGATTGTGTTGGTGGATGTGGGCGTGGCGCGGGAGTTTGCCTCTGGGGTGGTGCAACTGCAACCCAACGCCTTGGCAGCAGGCTATGCGGCGTTGGAGCAATACCTGCCCTCCGGCAAGTACACCACTGCCACCGATATCTATGCCCTAGCGGCGACCTTGTATTACTTGCTGACGGGGCAACCCCCGATCGCCGCTTCCTTCCGCCTGCATAGCCCCTTTGTTAATCCCCGGCAGCTTCAACCCAGCATTAACCCCGTCACGGAACAGGCGATTTTGCGGGGCATGGAAGTTGAGGCGGTGTTGCGATCGCAAACCATTGCCGACTGGCTGGCTCTCTTACCCATCGAAGCCGCCGTTCCAGTGGGCAAACCTGCTGCCACCGGGTTGTCTGCCATCCCCACCCCCCTCGATCCCCAGGCAGAACCCAGCGATGCGACCCAGGTGGATGCGGCTCAGATGGATGCACCGCAACCAATTTCAACCCAGCCGGAACCGCAACTGGTCTTGCAAGGACAAGCGGTGGCGGCGGTGACGGCTCAACCGCCTGTAATCTCTACAACCGAAACAGTCGCCACTGTCAGCCCAAGTACTGATCTCGAGGCTCAGGAGCGGGCGCGGGAGTTGGCCAATGCGACCGCCCGTGAGTTAGCGCAGCAACTTGCCAAAGAAGTGGCCCCGACGCTGATGGTCAGTGGTGCGGCGGCTAACCCGCCCGGACGAACACCGATAACGGCCAGCTCAGCGATCGCCCCCACCAGTCGCACCCATTTACGGTCAGTCAACCGCAAATTAACCAGAACCTTAGGCATCACTGCCATCATCGCCATCCTCACCGGGATTGTGGCTGGAGTAGCGATTCGGCTGCAAATGGGCAGCAAAGCAGGCTTTACGCTGTTTAACCCCGTCCAGTCGTTCCCCGCCAAGCAATGGCCGGGACAACGCATCCCCGAAGGGGCAGCCGTCAACAACTCGGTAACCGACACCGGTTCCGCCTGGTTCCCCCAACCTGTACCGCGCCGACAACCCGTTGACTCTGCTGCCCCAGCCCCGGAACCCAGCCCCTCCGCCACACCAGCCGAACCAACGACTGATGTTACCCCCCAACCGGAGCCATCCCCCGATGCTCAAGCCGCAGACATTGCGCCGGCGGCGGCTCCTCCCCCTGCCGACTCCACCAATACTCCTCCCGCCGCTGAACCCGCCGAACCCGCCCCGGCGGCTGAGCCAGCGGCTGCCCCACCCCCTGCCGCTGAACCCGCTCCACCCGCCAGCAGCAGTCCACCACAGTAGTGGGCACCTGCTCTGCTTAAACCTTCAGGGACTGTTGGGTGTCATGGCGACTTTAATCACTTGGCGATCGCGCATTTGTTCAAATACCTGCTGTAGGTCGTGCAGCGGGCGGTGGTCACTAATCAACAGATCAAAGGGGACGGTGCCACTGGCGAGCAGCGCGAGGGCAGCGCGAACAAATTGCGGCGTGTTGTGAAATACGCCTTTCAGGGTTAATTCGCTGTAGTGCAGTTGTTCAGTATTGACGGTGATGGTAGTGTCGCGGGGGCAACCGCCAAACAGATTCACCGTAGCACCAGGACGGGCACAGGCGATCGCCATCTCCCAGACCGACGGCACCCCGGTCGCTTCCACCACCACATCGGCTCCCCAGCCATCGGTCAACCGCCGCACCGTTGCGGGCACATCATCCACCTGCCGATAGTTAAACGTTTGGGTTGCGCCAAACTGGGTACCAATGGCGAGGCGGGGATCATTGCCACCAAACAGGAACACCTCTGCCTGCTGTTGCACCAACGCCGCCACAAACATCAACCCGATCGCCCCGTCGCCCAACACCACAACGCGATCGCCCGGTTTCGTGTTCGACCGTGCCGCCCCATGCAACACACAGGCCAAGGGTTCCGTCATCGCTGCTAGCGCGTCCGGCATTCCCTCTGGAATCCGCAATAGGTTATGGCGAACAATTGGGGCAGGAATTTTCAAATATTCGGCAAAGGTGCCATTGTTAAAACTTAAATCGGTGCAGAGAGAATACTCTTGCCGCTGACAAAAAAAGCAGCGCATACAGGGGGCAGAATTGTTGGCAACGACGCGATCGCCCACCGCCCAATCGCTCACCCCCGCCCCCACTGCCACAATTTCTCCCGCCGCCTCATGGCCAAACAGCGTCGGCAATTGCAACATTTTGGCATGGCCACCCCGTCGCCATACCTTCAGGTCGGTGCCGCAGGTGGTGGCTGCTCCCACCCGGATCACCACTTCACCAGCCTCAGGTGTGGGATCGGGAACAGTTTCTAGGCGCAGGTCAGTTTGTCCGTAGAGCAGAGCAGCAAGCAAGGTCGTACAGCGTAGATAAAGGATAGTCGATAGTGTAAAACATTCAGCGGTCACCTCCACCCTTTAGGGATGATCGAACCGGTTAATTTGCTCAACCCCTAGGCTGTGGAATTTCCAGACGTTATTCTGGTAGAACGGACGCATCGAATTACGACTGCAAAACCATCACACCGCATTGACATCTAGGTATAACCCTGTACTCGGTCAGATTTGTCTTGTGTGTCTGGTTTCCTCACTTCTCTGGTTCTTCCCATGCCGAAAACCAAACTGAAATCCACTGCCAAAACGGTTAAATCCAAATCAGGTAAGGGCAAATCCGCCAAGGGAAAAGCCACGACGGGAAAAGCTACGAAGGGAAAAGCTGGCATAGGTAATGCTGACCTTGATCTGGAATTAATCGAGCCAGAGGAGCCAGAACTGAGTCCTCAAGAGCTGAAAGCATTGCAGATTAAGGCTCGTAAGGAACGTCAGGCCATTATTGCCTATGTTGGCAAGGTGGCAGCAGTCGCCATTTTATTGGGGTTGGTAATTGCAGCAGTGGCTGGTCCCAAGTTGGCAGTGGCGGCTGTGGGCGGGATTATGATTTTTTCCCTTTGCTCTAAATATCCTCGCACTGCTTTCTGGGCAATGATGATCTATATGCCCTTTGGCGGGACGGTCACCTATTCCTTTGGAGCCGGAGGCGGGTCATTTCTTCAATTAGCCAATGATGCCTTTTACATTCCAGGGTTGATTGGCATTGTGCAATATTGTCGTCGGGAACGCTTACCCTTGATGACTCCTAAGCCGCTCGTCCCATTTGTCAGCATCCTCTTCTCGGTTGCCTTGCTCACCCTGATTTTCGTCAATGGGGCGCAGCAATTCAGAGACCCAGGATCAGATAAACCCTTATTGATGGGGATTTTGGGTCTTAAGGTTTTGATGGGCTTTTTACCCTTAATTGTCTGTGCCTACTATTTACTGCGTAACCGCAAAGAATTTTTATTCTTTATGCGCTTATTACTGATCTTGGCGATCGTCTGTTGCGCGTTAGGGTTCATTCAATATCTCATGCTCAAAACGGGGCGGTGTAAAGGCACTGTTGCCACTGGTGATGCCCTATTCAAAGCCTCTCTAGATTCACGCTGTTTGGTGGGAGGGGCGTTACTGTATGCCCCCGATCAAGGGGTGATCCGTTTACCAGGAACGTTCAATGCCCCTTGGCAGTGGGGATGGTTCTTAATTGCCAATGCGTTTACGACCTTTGCAACGGCCTTCAGCGATCCCAAACCACAGTGGCGATTGGTTGGGTTGGGAGGCATGGCCATGGTGATGGTGATGGCGGTGATTTCTGGGCAACGGATTGCCTTAGCCTTAGTGCCGTTAGTGTTCGTGATTCTGTTGTTTTTAACCGGGCAAGTAACCAACCTGAAACGATTTATTCCGATTGGGGTAGGGTTGGGCTTGATTCTGGTTGTGGCTGCGTCGATGTATCCAGAGATTGTCCAAGAGCGCATAGCCAGTTTTAGCAGTCGCTGGGAAGCGTCACCGCCAGATTCATTTATTCGCCATCAATTTGAATGGGCGATTGAAAGAACCGAGGGCTATTTCTTGGGTAGAGGATTAGGCCGTGCGACCAATTCAGCTCGCATCTTTGGACAAACCAGTTTGGTGGAAACCTATTACCCTAAGTTGTTATTTGAATTGGGCCCATTGGGATTAATAGCGATGTTGGTGGTTTTGCTGATGGTAACGTGGGTGACGTTTCGAGCGTACCGTTCCCTGCGCGATCGCAATCTCCGCAGTTATGCCGCCTCCCTTTGGGTGTTCTTGCTATTTATTAGTTTTAATACCTACTATTACCCATTGGATGTAGAACCTGTGAATATCTACTACTGGTTCTTTGCTGGGGTGATTTTGAAACTGCCAGAAATTGAGCGACAAGAGCGTAAAGCTCTCAGAGAGGGAACCGATCCCGATGCAATTGAGCCATCCTCTACAAATGGGAAAGGTAAAAAATCAAAGAAATCGCAAAAATCGGCTGTGGCTGCAACTTAGTGGAGTGCCAGAGCAACTTTTTACGCTCAAACTGCTGAGGGTAAACGCCTACCGAAT
>CAZJZR010000103.1:0-2155 GCA_964550475.1 uncultured bacterium | reverse complement strand
GAGTTCCGCTAGCTCACGCGATCGCAAGCGGCGATAAAAGCAACAGATGACGACCGATTCATTAGCCGATCGCATCACTTGGCGATCGCAGTTGTGCCAGCAGGAACTTGCTTAAACTTGACCAAATTGGCTAATTCCTGGAGCTGATTAATGGCTTCCGCGCCTTCCAACTTCATCAATTCGCGATCGTCGCGCATTTCTGTCCAAGTGATGCCATAGTCAGACACCAAAAAGCGAATCAGATGGTTTGCGCCAAGGCTGACCATGAAAGAAGCACTATTCATTTGGCTACCACAGGTGTAGCAAGATGCGAGATACCCTTGGTTCTCCAAAACAATGGCTAATGCTTGGAGGTTCATCACCAAATCTTTAACGAAATTTCGATGTTGTTCTGCCAATCTAAGAAACACTCTCGCCTCCACTCCCCACACTAATGGGTCTTGATACGCTATTTGAGATCAATTGATCAATGACTGAGATTCAATGACTGAGATAAATGACAAATTATGGATTTCACGGTTTACGGTTCAATCAACCTCAGGATCGACGTGAACTTCTTGCGATGACCTGATCTCTGACCGTCCTGCATTCTCCAAGGCTGAATTGGATGCAAATTGAGCTAAATCATGGGCCGTCGGGGATGGGATGGGGATGGGCGATCGCGGCCAAATCCAGATGACTCAGTGATGACTCTGGGAAAGACTTGCGGGAGTAGCTGCAAGCAGATGGTAAGCGCATGTCCGAGTCCGTTATCAGTTGAACCTTGAAAGCAATGCTTGGTGGATTGATGACCGCAGTTACCGATAGCTTAGCGAATCAACACGTTGTTCAGAAGTATCAACAACAACAACGTCACTGGTCACATCCCCTAGGGTAAAAGTGTTGTCGGCTGTATCCAGATCTCCACTGACGGGGAGCGCACAGTTACACATACACAACAACAGCGACCGGGGTCTGTCACTTGAGCTAATCAACCAATTGAGCGAGCCAATTAACCTTGTATTCAAACAACCTTATATTCAAGATATTCAAGCAACGTAACCGTTCACATCCCACCGTGGGGAAAGGGGTGCGGGCTACGCCGCTGGTTCCTCCCCCCAGGGGGAGTGAACGGTTACCAAGCAACACGGCACTCAAACAACGTGCCACTCAAAAATTACAGGCTGAGAACCAGGCTCACAATGCACCACAATCGCTTCAGGCAGACTAAGCACTTCACGAAGACTATCGGAACGATAATTTTTCCCAAATTTCCCCCCAGCCAAGCCATATGTCTAGCCGCAGAGAAGAGACCGGATGACTCGAACAGTTTAGTTAACTTGCCACCAACCAAAGCTAGGACCGATGAACCTAACAGTTAACCACCAGAACACGAGCAACGCGATGCCAATCCATGCTCCTGTTGTACTCCACTTTATAAACTGTTGCGACTGTGCTTTTGTAAGGGGTAGCCATGGCAAGATGTATTCTGACTTGCCGTAATCCTCTCCCAGTGATTGTTTACGCCGTTTTGACTCCCCCATACCTACATCCCAGTTCTTAAGAAATTCTTAACAATTAACTTTTGATCGATAATAACTAAAATTTGGGCATTTCGATCAGCAATGCCAAGAATAAATACCTATCCTTATAGAATTTAACAAAACTACAAGAAATTGACAGGGTTATAGGGATTTGCGGTCGTGTTAGCGATACTTGCATCACTTAGCCGTCTCGGTCAGCTTCGACTCAAACGTTGACTCAGTGAGGATCTTGCATGAATCGACTGCACTGGCTGGATCTAGAAAATGTTATGAAGATTAAAGATATTGTTAAGACGGGCTGAATCAGTAGTGGGATCCCGCTTCTAGTCAGTATAGTTGCGCTGACCGATGAAACCATAGTTGCCAACCGAAGATTTCCCTATTTAATTCCTAACCACTGAATCCCTGAGGGCTAGAAGGGGATCAAGTCAAAGACTGAATAGATCGCAGAGATCGCAAAGATCGTAAATTTATATAGCTGACGTAACTGTTCACATACCCCCATGGGAAACGTGTTGCGGGCTACGCCCGCTTGTTCCTCCCCTGATGGGGAGTGAACGATTACTAGCTGACATAGCTGAAATTTTGTAACAAGGACAGGATTACATGACGCAACAGCGTGGGGTCACCAT
>CAZJZR010000102.1:0-9092 GCA_964550475.1 uncultured bacterium | reverse complement strand
TGCCCCTGATCCAGCACATAAATCCGGTGGGCGTGGCGAATGGTGGAGAGGCGATGGGCGATCGCGATCGTGGTGCGGTTTTGGGTGATGTGTTCCAGCGATCGCTGAATTGCGGCTTCGGTTTCGTTGTCCACCGCTGACGTGGCTTCGTCCAAAATCAGGATGGGTGGGTCTTTCAGCAGGGCACGGGCGATCGCCAACCGTTGCCGCTGCCCGCCCGACAGTTTTTGCCCCCGTTCCCCCACAATCGTGTCGTAGCCTTGGGGTAAATCGACAATGAACTCATGGGCTTCCGCCAGTTTCGCCGCGTGGATAATCTCCTCACGGGTGGCCTCAAAGCTGCCATAGGCAATGTTATCGGCGACGCTGCCGTGGAACAGGAACACCTCTTGGCTGACCCAACCGATACAGCGACGCAGATCCCGCAGTTGCAACTCGCGGATATCCATCCCATCCAGCAAAATCCGCCCCTCTTGCAGTTCATAAAACCGCAACAGCAGCTTGACCAACGTGCTTTTCCCCGATCCCGTGGCTCCGGCAATGCCAATGGTTTGCCCAGCCGGGATCTCCAGCGACAGGGTGGTGAGGGCAGGTTTGCGATCGCGGTAGGCAAAGGTCACCCCCTCCAGTTGCACCTCCCCCCGCACCTGATGCACGGGCAGAGCTTGTTGCCCTGTGGGGATGGCGATCGGCGTATCCAACAAGTTCATTACCCGATTAATCGAGGCCATGGCGCGTTGGTACTGATCCAACGTTTGGCCAAGGCGAGTGAACGGCCACAGCAAACGCTGGACAATGAACACCATGAAGCCGTAGGTGCCCACCGACAGCACCCCGTTGGCCGCTTGCATCCCACCGATAAATAGGGTGGCGGTGAACCCAATCAGAATGATGAACCGGATCAGCGGCACAAAGGCAGAACTGAGCAGGATGGCGCGGAAGTTACTGCGGCGATAGGCTTCACTTTCGATGCTGACGCGATCGCGCTCGTAGTCCTCCGCTGTGAAGCTTTTGATCGTGGCGATCCCCGACAGGTTGTTCGCCAGCCGACTGTTGACCAGTCCCGCCTTTTCCCGCACGTCGGCATAGCGGGGAGCCAGTCGCCGTTGGAAGGTAAAGGAACCCCACAGGATAAACGGAATCGGCAACATCGCCATCCACGACACCTCCGGAGCCAAGGCAATGAAGGTGGTGCTAACGACTAAAACGGTAGTTAAAAATTGCAGAATTTCGTTCGCGCCGCTGTCCAGAAACCGTTCCAGTTGGTTGATGTCGTCGTTGAGGATGGACAGTAAGGTTCCGGTGCTGCGTTCTTCAAAAAAGCTCAGTTCTAAATGCTGCAAATGGTCGTAGGCATCCAGGCGCAGGTCGTGCTGGATGGTTTGCGCCAGGTTGCGCCACATCCGTTGATAAATGTATTCAAACAGCGATTCCATGCCCCAAATCAGCAGCGTGAGCAGGGACAAAATCGCCAGTTGTCCGGTGATGCTGGTGACCCCCAATCGCGCAATCAGCGAGTCGTTGCGCTTGACCACCACATCCACGGCCATGCCAATCAGGTACGGTGGCGCGAGGTCAAAAAATTTGTTCAGCACCGAAGCCAGACTGGCCCAGCCAATGCGATCGCGGTAGGCATGACTGTAGCGGAGCAGGCGGTTCAGGGGGTGGGCGGTAGACATGGGAAAGTGGGATGAGTGGGCGTTGGGAGTGCGTGCAGTGGAGATTTGCCTACTCCCATCAATCTTTCAAGGTACGGCGAAATGGGATCTAAATGGGATCTAGTAGGGAAGACCAGTTTCCCAGTAACTCGCTGACTGAGCAGATATCAATCCATTATTTGTCAGGATGGATTCAACCGTCTGTAAACTAACCTGAAAGTGTGCAGCGGCATCTTCCATCGCCGATTCGGAATAATCATCGCCTAAATAGGTCTGCAAGCTGCTGAGAGGACAAAGAAACTCTGCGGCGAAGGCACGTTGATATTTTTGCCTTGATGTTCTTAGATCCGTACTGGCAAGCCATGATGCGCCAGCATTGCCATACAGTAAGTAGTCACCCAGAAATCTGGCTAACTCAAATCGTTTGGCGATGGGATGGCGTTTTCTCAGGTGAAATTTCAGGCGATCGGTCTTGGAGGGAACTGCGATCGCGATGTGGCGTTGGGTTGGCGGGTTTAACGCTTCATCGTCAGTTTTTCTGAGTCCCAGCAAATCATACAGGTGCTGATCAGTAATTGGCTCATCTGGAAGATTGATCGCAGCGCGTAGACAATCGGCGATTGCATGTGCCTTTTGCCATGGGGTTTTAGTCAGTTCCGGTAAAACTGAGTGGCCAATGGCAACCTCCGGTTTTCCCTCAAGTCCCGGTTCTTCCAGCAGTTCGTTGAGTGTAGTACTCAGCGGTTTAGCTGATGATATCGCTTTGTTACAAGCAGCAGCGAATTCTGCAAACGTCTGATCTCCCATCCGTTCGGCAATAGCTAAGGCATCATTCACCAGACTTTCAGGACACTCATCCGGATCAAAGCCTAATGCCGCTTCGTACCGACGATATCGACTAGCACGCACGTCAGCTCGTTCGTCGGTCACGTCTTGCCAAAGGTGAACCAGTGGAGTGTTGCGAATCCCGGTTGCGTCAAGGCGACAGAGCACAGATTCAACAAAGCTGTTGGCCGTTTGCTCAAATTCCAGCAGGTTGACCGGGAACGGGCGATCTAAAGTATTAATGTATCTAACGGATTGTTGACGAATCGGGTGAGATGCGGTTGACCATATCTGCATCAACTCAGTATCTGAGGCAAAGATGACTCTTGGCCAAATAAAGCCTTGATTGGCGGCTGTCAGCTCATGCGCCATTCTCCAACTGGTTGACGGTTTAGTTCCTGGTGGAGGAAGAGGCTCGTAAAGTAGCCGCCACCATGAGGAAACCAGCCATTCCGCCAGAGGATAGGCGGAAACAAGCACGGTATCGCGTACTGTTTGAGACCAGATATCCTCATTTCTGGTCAGACTGATCTCTCCCAACTTCAGCCCAAACAGTCCCATGGTCTGGCGGATTTCGGGCGAATCATTGCCGCTCGTAAGCCAATCGAAATTAAGACTGAGCAAGTTCACGCCGAATCCTCCACTGTGTAATCACCTCTTCACAAAATGGATCCTCCGGTTGCATGGGATAACCGTGGTAAATGCCTTGCTCAGATGACTCAAGCTGTGCCTCTAAAGGTGTCTCATCCTCCATAACAGCCCATACATTTTTAGGTCATGTCCCTTCAACGCGATCGCTAACCAATCCAGATGCAATTCCTTGCCGGAGTAACTCTAGGGCTTGTTGCTTGGTAAAAATTTTCACGGTATCGCAAAGAGATTTACCCGGTCTCGGTCCACTGGGCGGTGTCAAGCCAAAATCGCCTGGATTTCTCTTGTGTTCAGGATTACCACCATACTGAACCTGAGACGCAAGGGAAGCCAGTTGCTCAAAATCACAGTCCTCAAGCTTCAGCATTCTGCGTTTGGGGTTAAACTGACCACTGCGTTTTTTCATAACGTGAGCCAACCTCTGATGCCGAAAGGCGTTGAGCACAACTTTAACTCAGCACACAATTCTCACTACTCAAGTAATCAGGCAAGCTCAATAGCATCATTAGATGGTGAATGCCAACCACCTTGAATCCAAAGACGACGAGCCTTAACAATTGCGCCTTCACTATGCTCTTGGTCATTCAAATCTAAACGATCGCAGGTTGCTCGGCCAATCGCAGTCTTCCCTCGAATCACTAAACCGCCGTTCTGCCAGACAAAATGATCATTCCACTGATGCAATCGTGGATTAAACAGTGGGGTAGCAACTTGAGATGCGGGATCAGTGCCTTCGGTGAAGTTGTAACGGTAGCTATTACACCGCTGACACGCCAAAGCCAGATTTTCAAGGGTATCTAACCCACCCCGCGATCGCGGTTGAATGTGATCAATTTCAAACCGTGCTGCACTGGCTGCTTCTGAAGAGTGGCAATATTCACACAAATAGTGAGCGCGTTCTCGAACTTTTTGCCGCAGATCTTTTGAAATCACCATAGTTATGCAGATTTAGCAATAATCTTTGCATTGAGGAGGGTGAAAATTCGGTCAAGTTCCAAAATTCCAGTCAGTTCTAAAGCTTCATCCGCTGTTAGCTGTGACTCTCGCTGTTTCTCATTCAGGCTTTCTAATCGCTCTTGGAGATCGTCACTGAATTTGAACAGCAGCAATCCTTGAACGACCTTGATTTGAATTCCAGCATCAATGAAAGAAGATGGTTGGATCATCAGTTGTGCATTCATGGCTGACCTCAGAGGCTCTATTAAACAGCCTTAGCAAAACGCCAGTTATCAAAAACTAATCAATTGAAACCCTTTTGTCCCAAGTGATTATTGTGATGGTGATTGCTTTACCCTAATTTAACCCAAGTAGGCTTGGCGGACTCGTTCGTCGGTAAGTAGATCACTCGCATTTCCAGATAGGATAATTCGTCCGGCTTCCAGCACATAGCCGCGATCGCCGTATTGCAGAGCTAAATTCGCGTTTTGTTCCACCAACAAAATCGTCACGCCCGTCGATCGCAGGTTTTCGATAATCGTAAAAATTTCTCGCACGATCGCCGGAGCCAGCCCCAAACTGGGTTCATCCAGCAACAGCAACTTAGGCCGACTCATGAGGGCACGGGCGATCGCCAACATCTGTTGTTCGCCGCCGCTGAGCGTTCCCGCCAGTTGGTGTCGCCGCTCCGCCAACCGAGGAAAGGTGAGGAACTGCGCTTCGATGTCGCTTTTAATGCCGAGGCGATCGCGGCGACTGTATGCCCCCAACTCCAGATTATCCAGCACCGTTTGCCGCGACAACACCCGCCGCCCCTCCGGACTGTGGGCAATGCCCAACTTCACCACCTCATGGGGGGCACGGCGCGTAATCTCCTGTTGGTTGTAGAACAATCGCCCCTGACGCGGATTCACCAACCGGGAAATGGCACGCAGCGTCGTACTTTTTCCCGCCCCATTCGCCCCAATCAGCGTCACCACCTCACCGGGAAAAATCTCTAAATCAATCGCCTGGAGTGCCTGAATACCACCATAGTTCACACTCAGTTGTTGAACCACCAACAAAGGAGAAACGGTCATTAGTTTTAGTGTTAAGATGCCGCGTCACATCAGTTCCCATCATCCCATGGAACCGCAATGCCGTGAGCGAGATGCGCGATCGCGGGTGATGGACAAACACGGGTCATGGACAAATTTGTTGTCCCCATTGCAATTTCAGGTCGGGGATCGGTTCCACACAGCTAAACTGCACCACCCGTCGATTCGCCAATATCCCAATCACCACCGACCAATCCGTTTGGTCAATCCCATAGCGCACGGCACCAATGTTGGCACATTGGGTTAAGACAGGTTTGCTCAAGGCCAGCAATGGCTTGGGATTTTGCAGTAGAGCCTTTGCCCCTGCCCCCCGCAAACTGAAGGCAACCATAATCGTCCGGTTGGGCGGGATTTCCCGATAGACGCTGCGACTGTCCCAACGATCGCTACGCCACACCACCACATCCTTCGTGGTGCTGAGTTTTTTAGTCAAGGCACCGAGAGCGGCAGCACAGGCTTGGCTCTGGGGATCGGGGCGAGGACTGGGCGGTGGGGTTTGGGCGGCAACGGGAACGCGACTGGTGGAGACGGTTAGGGTGGCCAACCAGCCAAGGGTCGTTAAGCCAGCGGTGAGGCGGTGACGCAATGACAAACAGTTAGGTTGCACCATACTGCCCTTATTCCCCACCCAAATAGGCTTCGATCACCGCTGGATCATTCTTCACCTGTGCTGGATCACCCAGGGCAATCAGTTGGCCGAAGTCTAGGACAGCAATGCGATCGCACAACCCCATCACCAACGGCACATGGTGTTCAATCAACAACACCGTCAACTTAAATTGATCGCGAATTTGCCGAATAAAGTCGCTAAGTTGGTGTTTTTCGTTAGGGTTCATCCCCGCCGCAGGCTCATCCAGCAACAGCACTTCCGGCTCCAACGCCAATGCCCTGGCAATTTCCAACCGTCGCTGATCGCCATAGGCAAAATTGCGCGCTTTTTCCTGCGATCGCTCACTCAATCCCACCAACTCCAACAACTCCGCCGCCATCTGCCGCGTGTGAACTTCTTCCGTCCGGGCGGGCGGCAACCCCAACACCCCCCGAAACAAGCCGCTACAGGTATGCACATGGCGAGCAATCATCACATTTTCCAACGCCGACAGGTCACCAAATAAGCGAATGTTTTGAAACGTGCGGGCAATCCCCCGGTTAGCAATTTGGTGGGGGCGTTGACGCGAAATCACCGTTCCCCGATGGCACAACTCGCCACTGGACGGCGGCATCAACCCCGTCATCAGATTAAATAATGTCGTTTTACCCGCCCCATTCGGGCCAATCAGCCCAAAAATTTCCCCCGGTTGCACCGCAAAGGACACCTGGTTCACGGCCACTAAGCCGCCAAACCGTCGGGTCAACCCCTTCGCTTCTAAAATGGGGCGATCGCTCACTTCAATTCCAGACTCTACAGGTTGCGAGCCAACCATGGCGTTCGTTGGGTGCGAATAAATACCAACCTCATCCTAACGGTTTCCGCGTCTGACGCAAATGGGAGGGGCAGTGGAGAAAGCGGTTGATCTGCCACAGGTGGGTAACGCTTTGACGTAATATGTTAAGAATGTCTATTCTGATCCCAAAATGTTTCTAGAATTGAAGCCCTCAATTAGAGACTAGGGTGAAGGACAGATTTGTTGTCTAGGCTGTTGGTTCAGCGGGGAATGGTTATGAGCAAGGAAGAAGTTCTCAGTAAAGTGCAAAAGATTGTCTCCGAGCAATTGGGCGTGGACGAAGAAACTGTCAAGCCCGAAGCGAATTTCGCCAACGATTTGGGGGCTGACTCCCTGGATACCGTCGAATTGGTGATGGCATTGGAAGAAGCATTTGATATTGAAATTCCCGATGATGCCGCTGAAGGGATTGCCACTGTGCAAGCCGCAGTAGACTACATCTGCGAAAAGTCTGGGGCGTAAGCATAAATTTTTGAATTGAGTTTAACTCTGCGTTGCAGGTTGGATAGTATTCCGGTTGTGAATTGAAGTATGACAAGTGATTTAGTGGGCAATGCTCCAAAAGGGCAACTACGGCGAGTAGTTGTGACTGGCATGGGTGCCATTACTCCAATTGGAAATACCTTAGAGGAGTATTGGCAAGGGTTGATATCTGGGCGCAATGGCATTGCTCCCATTACCTTGTTTGATCCATCCCGTCATGACTGTCGGATTGCAGGTGAGGTAAAGGACTTTGATCCTCACGCTTATATGGATCGCAAAGAGGCAAAACGGATGGATCGGTTTGCCCAGTTTGCGGTGGCTGGCAGTAAGCAAGCGATCGCTGATGCCCAATTTGTCATTAACGACCTGAACGCAGAGCAAGTCGGGATCGTGATTGGCACTGGGGTTGGCGGCTTAAAAGTGCTGGAAGATCAGCAGGAAGTCTATTTGACTAAGGGGCCAGACCGATGCAGCCCGTTCATGATTCCGATGATGATTGCTAACATGGCGGCTGGATTAACCGCCATCCATGTGGGCGCAAAAGGCCCTAACTCCTGTTCAGTGACCGCCTGTGCATCGGGAACCAATGCGATCGGTGATGCCTTCCGGTTCATTCAGCACGGGTATGCTCAAGCGATGATTTGTGGCGGCACCGAAGCTGCCGTTACCCCCCTAGGGTTGGCCGGATTTGCCGCTGCCAAAGCCCTGTGTATGAACCGCAATGATGATCCACTCCATGCCAGTCGCCCGTTTGACTGCGATCGCAGTGGCTTTGTCATGGGTGAAGGCGCAGGCATTTTATTACTAGAAGATTTGGAATATGCCCTTGCCCGTGGAGCGAGGATCTACGCTGAAATTGTTGGCTATGGGGTCACCTGTGATGCCTACCATATGACCTCCCCCTCTCCCGATGGCGAAGGTGCGTCTAGAGCCATGTCCCTGGCCTTAAAAGATGGTGGATTGCTGCCCCAAGATGTTAGCTACATTAACGCCCACGGCACCAGCACACCATTGAATGATGCCATGGAAACTGCTGCGATTAAACGGACATTAGGGGAACATGCCTATAAGGTGGCGATTAGTTCCACCAAGTCGATGACGGGTCACCTGTTGGGTGGTTCCGGTGGTATCGAAGCGGTAGCCACCGTATTGGCGATCGCCAACGATCAGATTCCCCCCACCATCAACCTAGATAACCCTGATCCAAAGTGCGATTTGGACTACACACCCAACCAATCCCGTTCCCAAACCGTCAACGTTGCCCTATCCAATTCCTTCGGTTTTGGCGGTCATAACGTCACATTGGCGTTTAAGAAATACGTCTAGTGGAACGTCACAGCTAGTTTTCAGGGGAAATCCGGTAGGAATTTCCCCTAAGCTGGACTGGAGTTAAGGTTGAGCGGTGTGGGCATAGTGCACACCACCCCAAACAACTATAAACAAATGCAACGACGTTAGGGTGGGCAGTGCTCACCCTAACGTTTTTTAGTTTTTAAACTGCATGATTCACGCAATGATTTAGAGGCTGTCGGAAAAGTGTTGGGCGGTGACGGTTATAGAGGCAAAATGGCTGCTCGTTAAGTAAATCGCCAGGAATGATTCAGGTTGATCAAGGCGAACCTATCCAACAATTGGGGGATAGATCCGAGTGAATAGAATCAGCCCTTTGTCTAGGCTTCGCCGACGCGGCTATACAAACAAAATCCACCTATGTAGCCTAAGAGGGTGTTTGAAAAGTGTCTGGCGGTTAAAACCGCGACTAGGTGAACACTAGCGAAGCCATGCCCAACGGGCTATAGTCCGCCTACGCGGACTGAAGAAAATCAAGGGTTTCCATAACCTGCGTAGGCAGGTTTTGTCCGTATAGCCGCGACTTGAGTCGCCAGGGATACATCCAATAGGACTTTTAAAACACCCTCTAAGGGTTGTGAAACTCGCGTCGGTGGGTTTAGTTGTTGTAGATGCGGTTTTAACCGTTCCCCGCTATTGTTCGATCT
>CAZJZR010000101.1:0-9101 GCA_964550475.1 uncultured bacterium | reverse complement strand
AAGAACTAAACCCGCCTACGCGGGTTTCAAAACCCTTAGTCCGCCTACGCGGACTTTGTTTGTATAGCCGCGAATTCTATTCGCCCGGATGTATCCCCCAACTGTTGGATACGCCCCATCGCTTGGTTTCTACTGTCACGTCCACGGTTATGTCCAATTATGTCGAAGGACAAACCATTGCCATCATGTCACATTCCCCCCAGCAAAAAGGATTACAGACTACGCCGACTAGTTCCGCCCCTGCGGGGAGTGAACAGTTAGGTTGTCTCAATTCAGTTAATTGTTTAGATTCATAACTAAAAACACTTACCCAGAATAATTAACGCAGCGATCAATGACTAGGTTTAAATCGTTTTATCCAGGACTTTTCATATCTGTCCTTCATATTGATGCAGTACAGTCAACTAGCAGCAGATCTAACGGGGATTAAGATTGAGTTGTGTCAGTCATATCCACACTACCGTAAACGGTTTGAATATGAACGCTAATATGACCTAAATCATAACAGGATGTAACCATTTAGATTCCCCTCGATAAAAAGGGTTATGGGCACAGCCCACCTGTCTCTAGAGGACAGTGAATGGTTACAACAGTGTAGCAACTATTTAGGTGATTGAATCTGAACCTGCGCGAACCACACCTCTACGAATTCAACCCATCCGATAGCTGTAGGAGTTCAGTTTCCCAACCCTTGTAGATGCCGCAATTAAGTGTTGATGCATCTGAATCGTTACACAGTGTAGATAGACTTTTAGAGAATTTCAAGACCTCCAAATAGATAATTCCCAGAAGATTTGATCACGCAAAGATATTTCAACCGATGGTTTGAAAGTCTTGCCGATTTTGTTGTGGTACTCACAGTTGCACTTAACCGAAATCAGGCAACCCATTGGATAGCCCAAATCGTCGCGGACGGGCGTATTTCACGTTTGGGGGAGGGGCGGTTAAAACCGCATCTACAACCACCAAACTGCTAGTCCAGATCGACGAACTTTGCAATTAGTTGGAGCCACGCCAAAAGGCGATGCTGGGGTTGAGGGGTTGGAGTTGGGTGCCGGGGTAGTAAAAGCTGAGAATGCGGCCATAGGACCAACCCAAATCAGCCAGTCGATAGGATCCGGTTTGGCTTAGTCCGACACCATGCCCCAAGCCGCCACCAACAAAGGCATAACCATTCAGGGTGTTGCCATCGGCCAAATACATCGGCTCTAGGTAAAACAGAGTGCTATTGGGTGGATCAAAGGCGCGTAGAATTTCGTCTTTTTGCAGTTCCAGGGTGCCTTGATCGGTAACAACTTGCAGCTTCAGCACCCGACCAGCGGGCGATCGCTGCACCACGGCCAATTGCTGGATGGTACGGAAGTTCGCCAAATCACTGCGTTTAGCTTGCAGGTATTGTTTCAAGTCATGGTTGAGGGTGGCCAGACTGGCTGGAATCCGCCAGCGGAATGTCCGCCAACCGACTTCGTTAAACCCTTGGCGTTTCTGGATAAAGGCGCGGAAGTTGGTTTCATCGGCTAAGCTGCGGCGCGACAAGTCCCAAATGTTGGCGACGGAATCGACCACAGCCCGCAGGTAGGGACGTTCTGCCCCATTCCAAACATCATGGAAGGGAGCAGTGATGCCGCCTGTGGTGGAGGAATAGACCGCATCCACCAGTTCATTTTGGTAGGTTAGCACCAACCCACGGGTGGCCGCGATCGCCCGGTCTGATCGGGGAACAGTATCGCTCAACCCCCAATAGACCTGGCATTGGGTATCCGCACACAGCTCATAGTTGTCGATTGCAAAGCGGCGTAAGTTACGCAGGGCATAGGTACGAGCCAAAATCGCTTGGGTTTCCACAGCCGACTGCGGCGCACTGGGGCCAATTTCGTGGGGCACTACGCCGCGCAAATAGGTTTCCACTGGCACCTGATTCACCAGGGTAAAACTACCGTAGGCGTTCGGTTGTAGCCGCATGGAACCCGCATACAGGCGATCGGGGCGGCGATCGCTCACCCCCAACACCCGAATCAGACTTTTGCCACTGGTAATCGCTAATTCAGACTGAGTGTAGCGTTTTCCTCCCACCATCCAAGTCACTTGGGGAATTTGGGTAATCACTTCCGTTTTCAGGGTGGGCAGGCGCAAATCATTGGCTTGTAAGCTTTGCAGCAACAACCGCCGCAGTAGTGGGGTGTGATAGGTGTCGCGATCGGCCCAGACTTCCCAGGTTTTTGGCTGCCCTACATCGGTTTGAATTCCCCGTGCTTGCCATTCGGCTGCGCTGGCTTCTGCACTTTCAAAACTGCGGTGGGAACTCAATACCAACCGTTCCTCTACCCGTGGTTCCGCTAATGGTTGCATCTGCACCACCAACTGCACACTCGGCACTTGCAGCGACATTACCCCCGTTTCTCCAGCAAACTGGAGGGTGAGGCGATCGCCTGCCGTAGCCGCTAAGGTCATCTGCGTTAACCCCGGACTGCCAAACCGCTGCACAACACCCACCTTCAATTCTGGGTTCATGGCAGCCGTAGCTGGGCTAACCGGAAGCAGGATGGCAGTACCCAAAACGACAGGCAGCAGAACTGTAGTGGTTGGTGATAGAAGCGACATGGAGGGGAGTGGGGAAATTGGGGAGTGGATAGTGGATGGTGGATGGTGGATGGATTCTGACGATTACCGATTACCCATTACCATTCCTAACCTTGTTTCAGGCTTTCCCAACCGCTGCCTTCATAACCAAAGTCGCAGCGATCGGGGTGGAGAATTTCGGCGAGGATTTCTAGGGAATCGACGAGGCGGGGGCCAGGGCGGTTGAAATATTGGTTACCGTCGGTGATGAAGACACGGCCTTTTTGGACGGCTTGTAGTTTTGGCCAGTCTGGATGTTGGGTTACCTCTAGGGCGGCGGCTTGGGTTTTGGCGAGGTCGTAGCCACAGGGCATAAAGATAATCACGGCTGGATCTGCCGCCAGTAGATCCGCCCAAGATAGCCAGGTTGAGTGTTGTCCCGTTACGCCAAAACACGATCGCCCACCCGCCAGTTCTACCAATTCCGGCACCCAGTTCCCTGCGCCCATTAAGGGATCAGTCCATTCCAAACAAGCAACCGTGGGACGGGCGGCGATCGGTAGGTCACGGGTGATTTGGGCAGTAATTTGGGCGCAATGATCAACCCGTGATTTCAATTCGTTGAGCACGGTCGCTGTACCCACACCCAGTAAACTGCCAACCCGTTGAATGTCTTGCCACACATCAGCCAAGGTATTGGGTTGCAGGGAAATAATCCGGGGTGGGGGGACGCTATGAGCGAGGGTGGCCACTGCCGCTTCCACATCGGCAAGACTGACGGCACAAACCTCGCATTGGGCTTGGGTAATGATGTGGGTGGGTTGCAGTTGCTCTAGGATCTCCAGATTCACCTCATAAACGCTGAGAGCCGTTTGCAGTAAGGTGGTGACCCGTTGGTGAATTTCGCCACTGCTACCCTGGGGATCAAATTTCGGTTGGGTGCAGACGGGCAATTGTTGCACCTGTTCCGGATAGTCGCACTCGTGGGAGCACCCCACCAGTTGATCCAATAATCCCAACGCCGCCACAATTTCCGTCGCACTGGGCAGTAATGAAACGATTCGTAAGGAGGGGTCAACCATGGTGAGCGATCGCGGAAAAAAGGAATAGTCAGAGTGTACGACCTCAGGGGGGATAAATGCAGAACACGATACAACAGGAATCGGGATGGCCAAAGGTTGATCATCAACCATTCGTGAGTCGTTCGGTAACCATTCACATTTCCCCATAGGAAACGTGTTGCAGGCTACGCCCGCTTGTTTCCCCCCTGACGAGGAGTGAACGGTTACGTCGTTCGTGCATGTTGAAGCTAGCCCATGACCTATTACATGATCCATTAGAGGCTATTGGAAAGGTTGATTTGCGTTAAGCGAGCCTCCACCTTGGGCACTTTAAACTAGGGATTTATTCTGTCACAACAGTGCTAGCGTAACTGTTCACTCCCCTGACGGGGATTGAACGGTTACACAGTGCTAGCTGGCAGAATTCTGTTTCCATCTTCATATTGATGCAGTACAAATGATCAATGTAACGCCCTACAGCGATCTATCGCTATGGTTTAGCTCTACGAAAGCAGCCAGGGATTTCTGGGAGGGGCATAACTAATTGGCAACGTTAGGGGGTTAACTTTCAGCCGATAACATTATGTCCACACCATCGCAAGGTAACTGTTCACATCCCCCCGTGAGAAAAGGGTTGCGGGTTACGCCCGCTGGTTCCTCCCCCAAGGGGGAGTGAACGGTTACATCGCAAGCAGCTATGAGTGTCGGGGGTAATGTAACTGGTTAGACGGAGGAGCTGGGCAACCCAACTCTTGTAGATCCCGTAACGCACTGTTAATGAATCTGAATAGGCACACGATTAAGCAAATCTAGGGAGCAACTTACTTATGACACCAGCAATTATCAGTTTAATGATGGGGAATGTTCCCGAATTACTGAAAATTTTCGTATCAATCGTGGTGCCGATCGCGGGCAAATTACTTGAATTTACTAGACCAAGATTGGCGAGAATTCCGTTGTATTTACGTCTGTTGTGGACGATTTACCAAGACAAAGAATTGGATGCAGAAGCCCGCAAATATTTAACCAGTTTGTTACTTCTGTTATCTAGCATTCTAACCTTCATGGCCTATTCCTATGTGCCATGGACGGGCTTGCCAATCCTCGGCATATTTATGACACCGATCGCTGCGATTTTAGCATTGGTCATTATCTTAGTTGGTTTAGACGCAATCTTAGGTTTAAATCGCAACTACCTTTGTCGGAAATACCCCGAAGAATTCAGTTTGGTTAATGCAGATATCCACTCAATTGCTGAATTAATGGGGCAGTCCTGGGATGCCACAGTTAACCAAATCCAAGCATTGCTGGATCAAATCAAAAAAAGTATTGATCCGAATTCCAACTACGATGACACAATTCTGACTTTAATTAATGGACTGATCCATTACTTAAACGACCCCAAATCCGACACATCTTTATCAACCGAGCAAATTAACCACCGAATCGTCACCGAAGGCTTGCCACCGATGGCTAAAATTGCCGGATCGGTGCTGGAAGGTATGGTGGGTGGGGCGATCGCCGGTGGGGCTGTTCATGGTGCCGCCTCCCATATGTTTGTTCAGGCCGGGTTGCTGACCTCCATCAAAGCGGCATTAGGAGTAGGGACTGGGATTGCGGTAGCGGCTCCTACCTATGGCGCGTTAGTCTTTGCCGCCCCGATTGGGCTATCCATTTTGACCGGAGCCGGAATTGTTCACGGTGCCATGGCTCTGCGAGATCAGGGTGAAAAAAAGAAGCTGAGTGCATTTCTGGGCGATGTGATCGTCGCCTCCCTATCAATGGCTTGGGTTGATGATCAACTGTCAGCGGGTGAACAAGAGGTCTTGGAAAAACTGTTGCTCAATCCAGCTATTAATCAACAGGATACCCAACGGATTCGTGAAGCAATGGCCAGCCACAAAAGCTTTGAAGAAATTCTGCAAATGGGGCTTTTGAAGGAAAGTGATCCCCAAAAAGCACGGATGAAACATTGCTTGGTGCTTTGTACATCTTGGGAGTTAGCGAAGGCGGATGGTGCGATTAGTTTAGAGGAACTAGATTTGCACAATCGCATGGCGAAATTCATGAACATCCAAGAGGAAGAAGTGCATGAAATTCGTCGGTTGGTGCTGTTGAAATCTGGGATTAATTTGCATGATCGATTTAAGGTGATTCAAGGTGATATCACCCAACAATCTGTAGATGCGATTGTTAACTCCACCAATGCCAATCTACGACATAGCAATAAGTTAAGTTGGTTGCCGGGAATGAAACCGAGCAATCGGGTAGATGAAGCGATTCACCGGGCGGCGGGTGCGGCGTTGCAAAAAGAATGTCAGACGGTGCAGCCCTGTGGTGTGGGTGAAGTGAAACTGACCAGTGGCTATCAACTACCCAGTCGATGGGTTCTTCATACCGTTGTACCCAATATGAAGGAACCTGCCCAAGCCCAAAATGCATCGGCTTTGTTGGCAGCGTGTTATCGCAACAGTTTGCAGTTAGCCCATGCAAAAAACTGGCGGACGATCGCCTTCCCCGCCCTCGCAACAGGGATGGGCGGCATGGCGGTTGAAGAAACTGCGGCGATCGCGGTAGCCGAAATCACAGCATTTCTCAATACCCATTTCAGCGTAGAGCAGGTTTATGTAGTCTGCTCAGACTCGGCTATCTGCGAAACCTATACCGCAGCGGCTGAACGGTGCATTGGGGAAAGCACACAATACCTCAACCCAGCAGCAGACAGTCTCAGGATGTTACCTGCTGACCAATTACAACAGGTTTAGAGGAAATGGCGATGATCGGGGGGTTAGGGAGGAGCGTGAAAATAAAGTACCCATAGATTAAACACGATGCGTTACGGCTGAAGCCTAACGCATCCTACGCCGGGTATTTTATTTATTTGCACATCCCTTACCCTTCACTTACGCCTGTGGGTACTCGCGTTTCAGTCTCCGCCGCCGACTGCTCCACCTCTACGGCTTCAGCCGATTCAATCTCCATATCCTGTCGGGTTGGTTTAATGGTAATTTCGGCTCCGTTGATCACCGCGCCAATCAGATTCAAATCCGATTCGGTTAATTGATCAATACCTTCACCCAAAAGGCTAGAGCGACTGACACCGGGGCGTGTCACTAGAATCACCCCGTCAATATAGTCTTCTAACAAAAACACGTCGTTGCCTGCACTCAGGGGCGGCGTGTCGATGATCACCATGTCAAAGCGGATGCGGGCATCTTCTAATACACGGGTAAACTCATCCGACTCTAAGATGGCGGTTGATTGCCGTTGGGGGCCGGGGCTGGGGACGATATAGAGGTTCTGCACCTCCGGCACCAAGCGAATGCTATCGGTGGTTTCGCCGTAGTAGCGCAACGGTTCAATCACACTGTAGGGGTCTGGGGCAATCTGCAAACCCTCCGCCTGCGAAGCCGATCGCAAATCCGCCTCGATCAATAATGTACGTTTTCCAGCTCTCGCAGAGGCGATCGCCAAATTATAGGCACTCATGGTTTTGCCTTCGGCATCAATCACACTGGTAAACACCAGCACCTTGGGCATTTTCTCCCCAGGTCGCCGCAGATTGGTTCGGAAGCGTTCATAAAACTCTGCATAGGGTGATTCGCTATTCAGCACCAAGGGTAGCCATGCCTCTGTTGCCTCCAGTGCTTCCATGTTCACGGGTTCAGCCCCATTGCCCAACAAGCTGGGATCCATCGCCGGAATCACCCCCAGCAGGACAACTTCGCGATCGCGCAGAATCGAGCGCAGATCCTCGGTGGTGTAGCACACCCCTTCCATGGAACCTTTGAGGAAAATCACCCCACCCGCTCCGACCAAACCCAACACACCCCCGATGGCTAAAATCAGGGCGGGTTTCTTCTCTTCCACCTGCGGCTTACCCGCTTTAGCAGGTTCAATAATCCGCAGACTGGTGACGGTTTCAATTTCAGCCGCTTGCGCGTCTGTCAATTTGGATTGCAAGGTGTTATAGAAGGTTCGGCGCAGATTGACTTGCTGCTCTAGGCGATCGCGCTCCAGTTGCAGGTTAGGAATTGTTGTGTATTGCCGACGCAACTCTTGCTCCGACCGCACACTCATGTCCAACTGCCGTTGCAAGGTATCTCGTTGGGCTTGCAAACTGACCAGCGTGTTGGCTAACTGTTGGCGAGACGGGTCTAGGCTGGCATCTCGGCGAATTTGTGTCCCACTGGTAAAGGGAGCGGCAATCCCATTGCCACCAATCACCTCGTTGGCGCGATCGGTCAACAACCGTTCATAGGCACGTTTTTGGTTGGCCAATTCCACCATTCTGGGATGTTCAGGCCGCAGGTCTTGGCGCAGCGTGGCTATTTGCGACTCGGCTTGGTAAATCTGCGATCGCAAATTATTAATAATTGGATCCGCACTCAACGCCGATGACACATAAGCTTGATCCGGATTTAGCCCTAACTTCCGTTGCAAACTGGCCATTTGGGCATCCAGTCCAACAATTTGTAATTCCAATTGTCGTTGTTGCTGTTGACTGGAGCTAATTGATTGCACCAAACTGCCTGTTTGGGCGGCGACCAACTTAGCCCCCTGTTCGCGATCGTACTTTTCTAATCGTTGTTCTGCGGCCTGTAACCCGGCTAACACCTTCGGCAACTGTTGATTAATCCGTTCGATAATAATCCGTAACTTTGCCGTATTATTCAGGCGGCTTTGCTCCACCATCCCCTCTAACAATGCTTCCACCGCCCGAATTGTGCGGTCTCTTTTTACATCGCTGTAGGTAACAATAATGCGTATCGTCGCGGGAGCCGTAGATCCTCGCCCACCCCCGCTGGTTTCGGCTTTGACAGAAGTATTGTTGATGATCTGCTCAGGTTTGACTCTAATCCGTTCCGCCACGGCCTGAACAATGCTGGAGGATAGTAGGGTTTCCTCATTGCCAATACTCGCCACGGCAGATTGCTGGATCTGCGTGCCCGTGGCTGAGAATACAGGCAACTCATTCGATGTCAGCACACCCGACGCAGAATATTTAGGTGGTGCTGGTGGTTTACTCGCCACAAACCCCGCCGCCCCAACCACACCGAGGAAAACAACAAGTCCCCACCACTTGTAGCGGTTGAGAAAGATCAAATATCGCTTAACGATTGGGGGAGCAGCCATGGCCGTTAGAACTATCGATATAGAAAACTATCGGTATATAAATAGAAGGCTTGTACTTAAGGATAGCGGGAATCCTATACAACGGCTACAAACCAGCAAAACTTATGATGATCTGTAACTCTTCAGTGCAGATAACTCAGTGCAGATAACTCAGTGCAGATAACTCAGTGCAGATAACTCTTCAGTGCAGATGCTCCATATCCAAGTCTAGCGTCCCCCCCCTTCAACATATCCGAATATCCGAAAATATACCTGAAACAAACGCGCTCAGTTGCCGTTGCTGACCTCGATATCAGTTCATTTGTCCGGGTATGGGAAATAGGGTTTAGTATGGTTAAGGACTAT
>CAZJZR010000100.1:0-9194 GCA_964550475.1 uncultured bacterium | reverse complement strand
CCCTGACCATTGCGCTGCGATGGTGTTTCAGGTGGGGAATTATGCCTTTGCCTTGCCCGATAGCGCGATTGTCCGAGTGGTGACCTGTGACAGTTTGCAAAGCCACGGTCAATCGTCTAGCCCAAACGGTTCCAGTACCCCCAGTGACACACTGGTGTTTGTCAATCATGCGTTGGTCAAGGTGTTGGATCTGGGAGAACTGCTGGTTGGGCGCAGCCATCTCCTGAGCGATGGTGGGACAAGCGGGACAGAGATGGGCGATCGCCCCCGCTTCTACATCATTGCCCGTGGTCAGTCCAGCCATATCTACGCCATCCCCGTCACCCACGCGCCCAGCCTGCAAACCCTACCCTTATCCGAAGTCTGCACCATCCCCCCCTCCTACGGAACCGCGATCGGCTCGATGGCCAGCCATTTGATTGTGCTGCCGATCCAGGGCAAGTCCACCTTTGTATTCCTGTTGGAATTGGACAAAGCCCACCGCTACTGGCAAAGCAACCCCACTCCCTAACCCGCCGGATTCACGGCACCATCCCGGCTAGATCGGGGAAACCGTAGGGGCGATCGCCCCACGGTTTCAGGGCGATGATTCGGTGCTATGATACAGATGAATAGGCGATCCCCGATTACCAACGCCTCGCATAATCCAGATCCCTCTCTCAGGGAGAACCGATTATTCCGGGATCAGCCACCATTTCCCATCACGTCATCTGCATTAGACCACAGCCACGAGTGCAACACGCATCGCAGCACCACCGAATGGGAGCTAATGCCATGACCACCAACATCCATCCCGAAACGATTCATCCCGCCGCTAATCCCCACGTCAAAGCCACCAGCAAATTACGGGACAACAGCAAGCAACGAGTCCGAGTCCGGGTTTACACCACCGATCGCTGGGAAATCCAAGGTGATATCTCATTACCCTCCGCTGGCTACAACGCCCGCTTGTCGGACTTTCTCAACAACGACAACAGCTTTATCGCCCTGACCAACGCCGAAGTCTACGACCTGGATGGCAAACTGTTGGCCAGCGAAAGTTTCCTCTCGGTCAACAAGCGCACCATCAAAGTCGTGATTGAAGATCAACAGTCCTGACCGAAATGACTCAGGACAGTGGATGGCTGAACGCAATCTGAACACAATCTGAACACACATTAGATTTGTGTATAGATAGATCTGTGTATAGATCGCGGTCGGAACAGGTTGAGCCGATCAGCGATCGGTCAAAACCGCTGTGTTAACAACAAACCCTGCCCTCAGAGGATGTTTGAACAGTGTCTGGTGGTTAAAACCGCGACTACACAGGCTCTAGCGCAGCCATGACGAAGGCTATAGTCCGTCGGGTATGGCTGCGCTAGGGTGGAGCGTAAAAATGTGGAGCGTAAAAATAAAGTACCCACAGTTTAAACATGATGGGTTACGGCTGAAGCCTAACACATCCTAATAGCCGCGACTACCCTAGGGGAACGCACGGCGAACAGTCGCCAAGGCTACATCACATAGGACTTTAAAAACACCTGCTGAGATGCAGCCTTCTCTCTTGCCAATTCTGCTTAAATCAGGTGTACTGATTAGAATTAGGGTAACCATTCACATCCTCCCGATTACGAGAGTTACGGGCTACGCCCAATTCGTCCCTAGGGGAAGTGAACGGTTACAAATTAGGTTGGCATTGTCATTTGAAAAATGCTGCCTCGGACTCTGTTTGGGTGAGATTCACCACCATGGTTGAGCAACGACGTATTCAACAACTCCAACCCCATGCTGCTGCAACAGCGGATTCTATGGCTGAGCCGTCTATGGTTTCCCAGACAGGCTTAGAACCTACGACTGCTGCTGCGCCTGGCTTGCCCGCCACTATGGAGTCCAATCGGGCGGCAATTGATCTGGCGGCAGGTAATTTGGCGGCAACCAATCAGGCTTCAAGCAGTCAGATTTCAACCAGTCAAATTTCAACCAGTCCGGCTGAACCATCCTCATCCTCCAGTGATCCCCACAATCCCCAGTACAAGCAGTACGATTCGCCATACGAGCAGCTATCCCTGTTCAGAACCGATGGGGCACCTCCTAATGGAGATCGCCCTTCCTCTAGCACTCCGGCCAAACCCAAACGGCGCAAGTGGTTTAGTATGCGCTGGCCATTTATTTGGCTGACCGTCTTGTTGGGCTGTGGTGGCAGTAGCCTGTTGGGGTTTCTTTGGCTCACCCGTGTGCCACCCGTGCCGGACTGTCGGCAAATTAACCAGTTTTCAGCAGATCAGGAGCGGTTGTATTGTGCCAAGGTGGCGACTCGTTCCGGCGATGTGCAGTCGTTGTTGAATGGGTTGCAATTAATCGCCAATTGGACAAAGGAACATCCGCTGTACAACGAGTCGCGGGTTGACCTGAAGAACTGGTCAACGGAGGTGTTTGCGATCGCCCGTCAACGCTGGACAGAAACGGGCGTGGCTGAGGCCGTGGAACTGGCCAGCCAAATCCCTAGCAGCAGCCCATTGTACGAGCAAGTACAGAAACAAATTGATCAATGGCAACGGGATTGGGCCTATGGCCAAAACCTGTATCAACAAGCCCAATTGGCATTGAAGGCGCGACAGTGGCGCAAAGCCGAGCAACGGGCGCAATCGCTGGCGCAAATGAACACACTGCCCTGGCAAAAACTGGGGTTAGAGGGGTTACCGGCTCAGCAACGCTTGGAACAACAGGCGGCAGCGCAACTGGTGGAAGCGCAGGCGATCGCCCGTTCCAACCAACCCAATGACTTGGCGAGGGCGATCGCGATCGTCCGGCAGATCAATCAGAATCGTTACCCCTATGGCGAAGCTCAAGCGGAAAAGGCCAAGTGGAGTGCCCAGTTGTTACAAATTGCCCAAACTCGTTTAGATCGGCAAGATTTTGAAGGGGCGATCGTTGCCGCCAAGCAAATGCCAACGGATGCTAAACAACTGGCTGATGCCCGTGATTTGACCCATTTGGCACAGGCGCGGCTGTCTAGTCTAGTGGCCAATCAACCCTTACCTGCTCAGATTTGGGGCTTGATGGAAGCCTTAGCCGCCGCCCGTCAAATTGCCCCGGATCGTCCGCTGTACACTGTGATGCAAACGGATGTGAAACGCTGGCGGGAACAGTTAGCCGATCTGAACCAACTGCAAGTTGCCCAAACCGTTGCCCACCTCCGGCACCCCCTTGCCATCGGCTGGGCCATTGACAAGGCGGAAATGGTGCCTGCCTATCGGCCAGAAAACCGCCAAGCCCGTTCTCTAATCGGCCAATGGCGAGGCGACCTGCAACGGTTGGCCGATCAGCCCTATATCTGGAAAGCCCAACAATTAGCTAAGCAAAACACAATTGCCAACCTGCGGCAGGCGATCGCCACCGCCAACAAAATTCGTCCCGGCCATGTGCTGCGGCTAGAAGCGCAAACGCTGGTGGCGCAATGGAATCGGCAAGTGCGGGTATTGGAAGATCAACCGATTCTGGATGCCGCCAATGCCTTAGCCCAACAACAGGAATATCGAGCCGCGATCGCCACCGCCAGCCGCATCGGTTCCGATCGCCCCCTCTACAACGAAGCCCAAGCCCGAATTGGCAGTTGGAATGCCCAAATTGCCATGGTCGCTGACCGCGCCATCCTCAACCGCGCCGCTGGACTGGCCAGCGAAGTGCGGTTAACCGCTGCGATCGACCTCGCCAGCCAAATCAGCCCCGGTAGCCCCCTCTATGGCGAAGCCCAAGCCGCCATCCGGCAATGGGTCAGAGACCGGGAAGAGTTCTGGCGCAACCAAGAGCCAGAGTTGGATCCCTATGCAGAGGATCGGAATGGGAATTGGTGAGGAAGTGGATGGTGGATGGTGGATGGTGGATGGGGAAGAGTGAAGGGGGGATGGTAGCCCTTGTGTTTTGCGATGGCGATCGGTGGTGGAGTCGGCATCGTCTACTCCAATCAGATTGACTCAGAGTTGTGCCGAGTCAGGCTCTGCGCCGAATCGAGTCTGCCTCATAGAGATGAATCTAAACGCCTAGATATGCCGTAGATAGGCGTTCAGCCAAGGACGATTCAAGCGATTGTTTCGGGTTGGGCAAGGTATGGCGAGAAAAAATGCGAATTTGACGACATCGCAGGTTCTTGCATTCTGTAGGATGTGTTAAGCACCGATCACCCTCAAATCTCTGGGTAACGCAGGTTGATTTGATATTGCTCTACGCCAATCACTATCCACCATTCACCATCCACCATCCACCATCCACTATCAACCCTTCCCCTCATGCCCAACCCTCTCCTCCGGTTACTCCTAATCGACAGCGACCCGATTTTTCGGTTGGGGTTGGTGACGGGTTTGGCAGCGTGGCCAGATGTAACGGTGGTAGCGGAAGCCGAGACGGCGGAGTTGGGGTTGGAGCTGCTGACGACGCTGTTGATCCCGGCGGCAGAGGTGACGGTGGAGCCACCAGCGGGCAGCGAGGCGGTGGATGTGCTGTTGCTGGATCTGTCGCTGGGGTTGGGATCGGGTGGTATGACGGGATTGGCGATGTGTCAGGCGGTGCGATCGCGTTATCCCAGCCTACCGATTGTCTTGCTGACAGCCAGCCGCGATCGCCTAGTACTGGAATCGGCGCGACAGTTGGGGGTACACGCCTATTGCCCCAAGGGTTTGCCCGTGGCGGAATTAATTGAGCTGTTGCGACGGGTTCAGGGCGGCGGGTCGGATTGGTCACATTTACCGGCTTTACCCCTTGCCCGTCCGGTCTCGCTAGCCATCCAAGCCCCACCGCCCGCGTCTCCACTGACCCAAGCTGGACGAGATGGAATGCGGCAAATGGCAGGGGCGATCGCCGACCTGAATCGCCAATTGCAAACTCCAGGATTAACGGCAATGGATCGGCTGGTGTTGGAGGGCCGGCGGCGGGAATTGCGAGCGGCACAATGGTTAGTCAAAACCGTGTTCAAGTTAGAGGAGGAGGCCGGGGGCGATCGCAGTGGCGTGAGTAGTGGGCGATCGACCCCCTCCACCCCTATCTCGCCCCCATCGCCCCCGCCCACCGCCCCCACTATCAACGTCAGTTTCAATCCGCGTCCCAATGACCCTCCGGCCACACCAACTCAGCGGGATGTGCAGTTGAATGCCGCCACCCTGCAATCTCGCCTCTTAGACATCACCCTCAGCAAGGCGGAAAGCGGTCTGCATAACCTGACGGAATTTCCATTAGAAATTGACATCCTCCGACCCCAAAAGCGACAGGAATTGCTGTACCTGATCCTGCGAAAACTGGAGGAGCAACTGGCAGAACTGCGGTTTTCCCAAGTGAAACTGGAGCAATTGGCTAGCAAACGGCAACAGTTGTTAGTCGATTTGTGGCAAGACACCATTACCGACTTTTTCGGCAAATATTACACGGTACAGGTGGGCGATATTCCGGCTCTGGCTCTGCAAACCGGTCAACTGGTGGGCGAACAAACCGTGGAAGTGGTGCCCATGCTGTTGCGGGATCAAGCCCTTGTCCAAACCGCCATCCTGGATCGGATTCCCTTTGTCAGCGAATTGCTGTCCCATCTGCTGTTCCACACCCCCCTCAACATTGACAACGACACCTACGCCGCTGGTAGCCCGGAAGCCTTGGAACGGGCGGAAGTGTTGTTGCAAAATCTGGTGATTCAACTGGGTAATGGGGTAATGCAACCGCTACTCAATCATTTCGCCAATGTAGAGGCGATCAAACACAGTCTTTACGATCGCCGCCTGCTGTCCACCCGTGAGATCGAACGCTTCCGCAATGAACTGTCCTGGAAATATCGGGTGGATTATTACGTGGGCGAACCGAGGGCGATTTTTGAAAGTTGTTATTGGCTGATGATTCTGAGTGGAGCGGGGATCAAGCGGATCGCCATCTATGCTCCCCGGACTCAAGAGTTGGCAGAGTTACGCAATATCCGATTAGCGGTTACCTTGGCGTTTGAACTGCGGGACGCGATCGCCCCTCGCCTGCGTGCCACCCTTGCCTTTGTCGGCAATGGCATGGTGTACGTCTTAACCCAAGTGATTGGGCGCGGCATCGGGCTGATTGGACGCGGCATTCTCCAAGGGATCGGCACCTCCTTACAGGACATCCGCCCCAGTCGCCGCCGCAAATGACTCCACCTACACCCGCATCACCTGGATCACCTCTCCCTGCTTGACCTCCGTTTGCCCCACCGGGATCACGGCCAACCCCGTCGTTCCTGCCAGGTTAATTAAATTAGCCGAATTATGCTGCCCCTTGGCTGGCACAAACTCATACCCGGTCTCATCAAGGCGCAATTGCCCCCAAATGTAGGTTTCTCGCTGACCATCAGAACGCAGGCTGGTAGGAGGAGCATCGGTAGCGGCGGGGTGACTGGCCAACCGGGCAGGGACAAACACCGGATGCCAAGCGTCTGCAACGCCAGAGAGTTTGCGGAGGGCAGGCTGGACAAATCGCCAAAAGGTGACTAATGCTGAAACAGGATTGCCAGGTAAGCCGAAGTACAGGGTGGTGTGGGGCGATCGCCCGGTCGAATCGAAGGGTCGCTGCACGGTAGCAAAGGTCAGCGGCTTGCCGGGACGGATGGCCACCGATCGCAGGTGCAAAGTCGCCCCCAACTCGGTGAGAATTTGATCCACATAATCGTAATCACCCACGGACACCCCACCGGAGGACAACACCACATCAGCGGTGGTTAAGGCACGGGCGATCGCCCGCTTCAGCACCTCCGGATGATCGGGGATAATCCCCATCAAGATGGGTTCCGCACCCAACTGTTTGACCAATGTGGCCAGAGCGTACTGATTGGAGTCCACAATTTGCCCCGGTTGCAGCGGTTGATCCACCGACACCAACTCGCTACCCGTGGACAAAATCGCCACCTCCAACGTCCGAAACACCCGCACTTGGGCACACTGAGTCGCCGCCAAGACAGCAATTTCCGCCGCCTGTAACTGCGTTCCCGCCTGCAATAACGGTTGCCCCGCCTGGTAAAACTGTCCTCGTTTTCGCACAAACGCTCCCAATTTCGGAGCTTCCAAAATCGTCACCTGTGCCCCCTGCCGCTGGGTGCGTTCCTGCATCACCACCGTATCCGCCCCCGCTGGCAGCATCGAACCCGTCAGGATGCGGGCGGCTTGCCCCGGTTGCAGGGTATGGCGCGGCTGATCCCCCGCCGGGATCTCCTCCACAATCTCCAAACTCACAGGCGCACTAAGACTACAGTCCGCCACATCGGCATGGCGCACGGCATAGCCATCCATGGCTGAATTATCCCAGTGGGGAATGTCCAAGGGGCTGGTGACCGGAACCGCTAAAACTCGACCCGCCGCATCCAGCAAATCTACTGTGTCTACGTCAAAGGTTGAGCTAAGGGGATGCACCTGCTCCAAAATCAATGTTTCAGCTTGATCAACAGGGAGCATAGGGGGAAGGCAAGGGGGTGGGTAGATGGGTGGGCGTTACTGAGCAGCAGTATGAACCGAAACGCAGTTTCGAGCATACAGCCTCTATTTCATAACCAGATCCAGTTCATAACCAGATCCAGCCAGACCGGGTGGTAATCGTTCACTCCTCTGACGGGGAGGAACAAGCGGGCACCGCCCGCAACACTTTTTCCCTAGGGGGATGTGAATGGTTACACCGGGTGAGTGCAGAGGTTGGAAAGGTTGGGGAGAGAAGAGGGTATTCCTTACCCTAGCTGATTTTTGGGCGATGCGATCGCGGACTATTTGGACTCTTCCATGCCCAATGATTGCTCAAAGCGTTAACCCTCTGTAGAGGCAGGTTAGCCAAATCGTTAGCCAAATCGTTAGCCAAATCGCTGGCTGAATCGTTGGCTAAATCGTGATCGGTGGCTGAGCGAAGCCGAAGCCACCGATGGGGATGAATCGCGCATCTTAAATTTGCTCATCTGCCAAGTCCGTCAACCCCTGAATTCACAGGGTTTGCGACAAAACCCATCCCAGGAATGCCAAAAAATTGACGTAAGGGGGGTGACAAACCCGGATGGCTTTGGTATAGTTACTCATGTGTGAGGAGCGAACCAGCAAGGGCACCGAGACGAAACACGGAGAAGTCGTCGGTGCCCTTCCTGATTTTAAAGTGGTGACAGTAAAGCAGTGGCAGCGTCCCCTCCCACGCCAACAATCTCTGACAAACTCACCGAGAACGCTAGAAAAATTCACCCTCGGTAGTCCCCTCCCGGTTTAAGATGAAAAATCGGAATGTTGCAAATTGTGGCATTCAATACGGTTTTGTGTGACGGCTTACCCATGACTGTGAAACTGCATTCCCAGCTTGTCCAAGCCATGCGGACTGCGGTGGAACAGACCTACCCAGAGGAAGGCTGTGGATTATTGTTGGGGCGGTTAACCCTCCCAGACAGTGCCACCCCAGTGACTCCGGTTGATTCCCCAATTGCCGATGCGCGAATTAAAGTGGTAGTGGAGGTGGTGCCAACTGCCAATGTCTGGCAACCAGAGGGCATGGATGCCTTCCCCGATGAACCAGACCTGAGTCGCCGTCGCCGTTACGCGATCGCCCCCCAGGTACTGCTGCAAACCCAAAAAGCCGCCCGCCAAGCTGGCTTAGACATCATCGGCATCTATCACTCCCACCCCGACTACCCCGCGATCCCATCAGAATTTGATCGAAAATTCGCGTGGTCAGCCTACTCCTATATCATTATCTCCGTCACCCACGGCCACAGCACCGACCTCACCGCCTGGACGCTTGATTCCCACGGTGACATGGTGCAAGAAATGGTGGTGGTGAGTGATAAGTAGTGAGTGATGAGTGGATGGTGGATAGTGGATGGTGGATGGCGTAAACATCCTTTACCCTTTACCCTTCACACTTTCTCTTTCCCCCTTTTCCCTTCCATCCACCCACTCACACACCCACTCCCCAACCCCATAACTCTCTAACTCCGAACTCCCAAACTCCCAAACTCCCCATGCTCAATCCCAACCTATCAGAGATCCAACTGCTCAAAGACGAATACGAACGCTACTCGCGCCATTTGATCCTGCCGGAAGTCGGATTGGATGGGCAGAAACGGCTGAAGGCAGCCAGTGTGTTGTGTATTGGCACGGGTGGCTTGGGATCGCCGTTGTTGCTGTATTTGGCGGCGGCGGGGATTGGCCGGATTGGCATTGTGGACTTTGACGTGGTGGATAGCTCCAACCTGCAAC
>CAZJZR010000099.1:0-9199 GCA_964550475.1 uncultured bacterium | reverse complement strand
CAATTTGGGAGAAGGGGGTGGGGGATGTAGAGCTTTGCTCTTCCCGAAGGGTGGGGAAGGATTGGCGGCGTAGAACCTAATTTGCAAGAGGTCTATTTAAAAAGGCATAACACATCAATTGCGAGGATGGATGTGTTATGCCTTTTTACTGACCGATGTCCCATGTTCTGATACGAGCCACAAAACTTTTCAGATCCATGAGGCAGAGTTGACTGGTGCGAGATCCTCACCTGGTAGAGATATGCAGGGTATGAACGGGAGCCAGCCCACCGCAAACAGCAATATCTGGCAGTGAACAGCCATCAAACTGTTAATTCCCGCAGTTGAGGCAGCAAAATTTCAAATGCCTTACCCCGGTGGCTCAGCGATCGCTTCACCTCTGGCAACATTTCAGCAAAGCTCAGACCGTGTTCTGGAACAAAGAAAATCGGGTCATAGCCAAACCCGTCCTCACCACGGGGAGCGCGGAGGATTTCCCCCCGACAGATGCCCTCCGCCTGTAAGACAATTTCACCTGTGGGGTTAGCGATCGCAATGGCACAGACAAACTGGGCATCTCGATTCAGTTCATCCCCCAGCTCAAACAACAGGCGTTCAATCCGCTCTGTATCAGTGCGACCATAGCGGGCTGAAAACACACCCGGTGAACCATCCAACGCATCCACCGCCAACCCAGAGTCATCCGCGATCGTCCATTCTCCAGTGGCGATCGCCACCTGCGATGCCTTCAAGCAGGCATTACCCATAAAGGTAGCTTCAGTTTCCTCCACCTCTAAATCCTCCGGCTTTAAAGTCAATTCCCACGGTAAATCGAGTAGATATTCATGGATTTCCTTTAACTTGCCAGGATTACCAGTAGCGACAACAAGCGTAGTCATGAGGTGGAGGGAGGATGGTGAATGGTGGATGGTGGATGGTGAATGGTGGATGGTGAATAGTGAATGGTGGATATGGTTTGGGAAGATGCCGTTAGGGCGCAGTTGCTGTACTCCTACAAACCGAATCAATCTACCCATATCACGTAACCATTCACATCCCCCTATGGAAAAGTGTTGCGGGCTACGCCCGCTTGTTCCTCCCCTGACAGGGAGTGAACGGTTACCGTATCACAGTGCTGAGCCTCAATAGTTGCGGCTAGAGTTAGGGCTAGCGCATAGCGAAATGACGAGAAAACCCATTACCTAAGTAAGGTACATGAGAGTCACCCACGACGCAAAGGGAGCATGGCCGGTTTTAGTATCTTCACGCTTTTAATGAGCGGTAATGGCAGTTTTCAATGAAGCGAAGACGACCAGATAGCCATTCACACGGGTGTAACACTGTAACGCCACTGCATAGATCTGAAAAATGCTGTATTGATGATTTAAGGGTAACCGTTCACATCCCCCCGTGGGAAAAGGGGTGCGGGCGTAGCCCGCTGGTTCCTCCCCCTTGGAGGAGTGAACGGTGACATTTAAGGTGCTCAGTTAGTTTTGTTCTGTGAGTCCCTGTTGATATAGTTCTGTTGAGATTGGTTTTATGGTGCTGACGACAGTGACAAATGAAGTTGGTAATCGCGAAGCCCAATTACTGTCTGAGATTGAACGACTGCGGAATGAAAATGATTACTTAAAACGAGCCAATCAGGAACTACAGATTTATCTGACAACCGTGATCGAGGGCGGGGATGCGATCGCGGCGCAGTTGCACTATGCCAATCAAAAATTACAAGCCGAAATTGAAGAACGGGAACGAACGCAGATTTCCTTGCAAATTGCCGAAGAAAAATATCGCAGTATTTTTGAAAATGCCACCGAGGGGATTTTTCAGACCAGTGCCAGTGGGCGTTATCTGATGGCGAATCCAGCTCTAGCCAGAATTTATGGATACGATTCCCCCGCTGAGCTATTGACAACCATTACCAATATTGGCGAACAACTGTATGTGCAACCCCGACGACGGGATGAGTTAATTGCCTATCTCACTCGGTTTGAATCGGTGTGCGGATTTGAATCGCAGGTGTATTGCAAAAACGGCTCGATCATTTGGATTTCTGAAGATGTGCGCGTGGTGCGAGATCACACCAACAAGGTCATCCGATATGAAGGTAGTGTGCGCGACATTACTGAACTAAAAACAACGGAAGCCGAACTGCGACGGCAACGATTACGGGCAGAGCACTTGTTATTAAATGTCTTGCCCCAACGGATTTCTGAACGGCTGAAGCGGCACGAACGCACCATTGCCGATAGTTTCTCAGAAGTGACGGTGATGTTTGCTGATATTGCTGGGTTTACGCAACTTTCTGGGTTAGTCTCTCCGGTAGAATTAGTTGCCTTACTCAACCGGATCTTTTCAACCTTCGATCAACTCACAGATCGCTACCAGTTAGAAAAAATTAAAACCATTGGCGATTCCTACATGGTGGTCGGGGGATTACCCAAACCTCGACCCGATCACATGCGGGCGATCGCCAACATGGCATTGGAAATGTTGGATGTGATCAAAACCTTTCACACCCCGGATAATCGCCCGATTGACCTGCGGATTGGCATTCACAGTGGTCCCGTCGTCGCTGGGGTGATTGGCACGCGCAAATTTACTTACGACCTGTGGGGCGATACAGTCAACATTGCCAGTCGCATGGAATACCACGGCGCAGAAAATCGCATCCAAGTCACAGAAGTGATTTATCAGGCTCTCAAGGATGTGTTTGAGTTTGAAAGTCGAGGGGCGATCGAGGTCAAGGGCAAGGGGTTAATGAACACCTACTGGTTGATTGGCAAGAAAATGCACCGATCCGCAACGACAACACTGGCTTAAAACACTCACTAACGCTGATTCCCAACCCCAGCGGCCAATCGCAAAATTGGAACAGTGCCAGTCGAGAAAAAGGAACATGGATCACAGCGATCGCCCAATCAATTAGCGACACTAGAACTATAGAGAACCACCAGTTATCCCCACACATCTTTAAGGAAGTGAGTGTTATGAAAACCAGCCAATCCATGCTAGTTCCATTGGTAATGGCGACGGCGACCGTGCTGGCTTTTTCACCCGTTGCCACCAGTCAGATGACACAAACCCCCATCCAACCGAATCCATTGATTGTTAGTGGGTTATCTGGCGGGGTACGGCCCACTTCCTGCGGGTTTATTCCCGACAACCCCACCCAAGTGGTGCGTGTCACCAAGCCAATGGCCAACCTGAATTTCCAAGTCACGGGCAGCGGCGAACCCACCCTGTTCATCAGCGGTCCCAATGGCCAAAGCTTCTGCATCCCGGCTGACAGTGGTTCCGGTGGCCGGATCGAAGTCCCTGGCCTGTGGGAACAAGGCAACTACTCCTTGTTTGTTGGCAACCGCCAAACGGGTAACTTCCCATTTACCCTCTCGATTGTCGAAAGGTAATAGTGATGGGTAATGGGTAATGGGTGATGGGTCATCGGCTTTCTCATTACCGATTACCGATTACCCGTTACCGATTCAATCTGTTGCGAATCGTCACAAACCCCAGTAATAAAACTTAAAACCTGAAACGAACTGTAAAACCCTGGAGAGTAGTAGGCTGGAAATCGATTAATTGTGTGGAAACTATCCTGCCTCCCTTGTTGGAGGAACCTTTGGGGCAACCTGAAGCCTTCCTGAATTGGCGGGAAGTGAGGATGGTTCCATGATGTGAACTAACGATTTTTAGCAAAAAAGGGAAGAGACTCATGATCCAGCGCGGTTCTAAAGTTCGTATCCTTCGCAAAGAATCCTACTGGTATAACGAAGTCGGTACGGTTGCCTCTATTGACCAAAGCGGGATCAAGTATCCCGTGATTGTTCGCTTCGACACCGTTAACTACAACGGTTTCAGCGGCAGTGCTGGCGGCGTTAATACCAACAACTTTGCACCTAGCGAACTGGTGGAAGTTGCTCCGCCTGCCGCTAAGAAAAAATAACAACCCAATATTCAGTAGATCGAGAAGGTTGTTGTGGAGGCGGCTTTACCGCCTCCACAACAACCCTCAAACTAACCAGAGATGTCTATGTTTTCGATCTACTGATATTGGCTGGGTTGGCTCAGGAAAACGGCTGGATTGCCTGTTAGTCTATCAGTATGTCTAGTAGGCCGTGTCTCGGTGGCGGCTATTTTTTGACGCTGTGCCTGAATTACCTGAGGTTGAAACTGTGAGACGGGGGCTTAACCAAGTCACCCTGTCTCAACCCATTGAGGGTGGGCAAGTGCTACTCGATCGCACTATTGCCCACCCTTCTTCTGTTGCAGACTTTTTGGCAGGATTGCAGGGATACGCGATCGCCCAGTGGCATCGGCGCGGCAAATACCTGCTGGCAGAACTGGTACAAGTCAAAAGCCAAACGTCAAAGGTCAAAAATAATTCCTCCCTCACCCACTCACCCACTCCCTCACCCACCCACCCATTCCCCTATTCCCCTCCCTACCTCGGCGTACACCTGCGGATGACTGGCCAACTACTCTGGGTGGATCGGGCGGAACCGTTGCCCATCCATACACGGGTGCGGTTGTTTTTTGCGGGAAATCGGGAATTGCGCTTTGTCGATCAGCGGACATTTGGGCGGATGTGGTGGGTGCCGCCACATACGCTACCGGCATCGGTGATCACGGGTTTGCAACGGCTAGGGCCAGAACCGCTTTCACCAGAGTTTACGGTGGACTATTTGGTGGAGCAGTTCCGCGATCGCCGCCGCCCGATCAAAAACGCCTTACTGGATCAGGAAATCACCGCTGGAGTGGGCAATATTTACGCTGACGAATCCCTGTTTATTAGCGGCATTCGTCCCACAACCCTGTGTGCCACCCTTCAGCGTGACCAAATTGCGCGGTTACGGGAGGCCATTGTCACGGTGCTTCAGGAAAGTATTGGGGTGGGGGGCACAACATTCAGCAATTTTGTGAATGTGCAGGGCATTAATGGCAACTATGGCGGCAATGCGCGGGTGTATGACCGCGACGGAGAACCCTGTTTAGTGTGTCAAACCCCCATTGAACGGTTGAAGTTGGCGGGGCGATCGACCCATTTTTGTCCCGTTTGTCAGCCATAGAACCAGCAACACGGATCTACCGCAGATCTACAGCAACAGCGGTGATGCTCCGGCCAAGTGTAGACCATCCACAGTCTCTCCAGGATGATCGCTATAGCGATTTAATCCTGAACAACTCACCTAAACCCTTAACTTGACCCGAATCGGCTCAGCCTATTCCTACACAGACCCATCACTATTTCCCGATTCCCCAGTCCCCTATGGCTGCTGATTGTACAAAACCACTGTATATAGTGGAGAATGGCAAAGGACTCCCATCATCCTGCCCAGTGAAGTAAAGTCTGGTGTAGGGTAGTGGGCAGAATTAAAGAGAGCGACAATGTTTCAAGTCTTAACCCGTGTTCTGCTGTGGCTAATCATTGCTGGGATCGCTTGGTATATCTTTTTGCGGTTCATCCCCCAAAAGATTTATACCTGGCTGGGTGGGGTCGTCATGGTTCTACTCGTCGTGCTGGCATTTTTAGAACCGGGGCAGGGTGCCATTGGCACCTTGATGACGCTGGTGACCATTCCGCTCAAACCATTGGGGTTGGCCTTGATTCTCTTGGGGAGTGGGCTGCGGGACTATTACAAAAAAGAACGTCCCGTTTACAGTACCCAAATTGTCGTCGCCTTCTTTATTCTGTTGATTTGTAGCATTCCGATCGTCTCCTATTTCTTGATGCAACAGGTGGAACAGGAGGTGGTGCAACTGACGAAGGAAGCCACTGGAACTGCGCCAGTCTTAGTGTTGTTGGGGCGTGGTTCAACCGAGGCAGGCATTCCGCCACGTCCGACGTTGCAGGTAACAGAGGCGGGCGATCGCGTCCTCTATGCAGCTCGGCTCTACCGGGATCAGCCGGAATTACCGCCACTGGTGGTGGTGTGTGCGGGGCCGCGTCCCGATTTGCAAGGCAAGGAAGAGGTGACGAACGAAGGCACCGATATCAAGAACTTTTTAGTCGCTCAGGGGGTGGTGGAACAGGACGTGATTGTGGAATCGAAAAGTTGGGATATCCGCTCCTCTGTGTTGGAGGTGAAAAAGAAATTGGAAGAAGCCCAAGCTGATCCACGGGTACGGAATCCCCGCGAAATCATGTTAGTCTCCTCCGCCATCAACATTCGTCGAGCGACGATGGCATTTCGACAGGAAGGCTTTCGGGTGATCCCCAAACCGACCGACTTCGTTACCATCCAACCGGGCACCAGCCCCGGCAAACGCATCCAACTCACGGATCTGCTGCCCAGTGCCCTTGCCCTAGACGGCACCACCCGCTTCATTGATGAGTATCTCGTCTCGATCTTCTATTTCCTCCGGGGTTGGTTGTCCCCAGCCATTTAAGGTGAATCGGTTTAAGGTGAATCCGTGGTGAACGGCGATCGCATCCTCCTCTGGTATCGCACCGATCTACGCCTGACTGATCATGAACCGCTGCATCGAGCGGTGCAGACCGGGGCGCAGATTGTCCCGGTGTATTGCTGCGACCCTCGGCAATTTGGCACGACCGCTTTCGGCTTCCCCAAAACTGGGGCATTCCGTGCCCAATTTTTGCTGGAGAGTCTGGCGGATCTGCGGCGATCGCTGCAAACCCTCGGCAGTACCCTCATCTTTCGCCATGGCTACCCAGAGGTGGAATTACCCCGACTGGCGCAACAACTCCAGATCACCGCCCTTTACTACCACCAAGAGGTCACCAGTGAAGAACGAGCTGTGGAAACGGCGGTGCAGCACGCACTGGCAGCTTTGGGTGTCGCGGTTCATCCCTTTTGGGGGCACACGCTGTACCATCCCGATGACTTGCCGTTTGCCGTTACCGATTTACCCAGTGTCTTCACCCAGTTTCGTAAACAGGTGGAGCAAACGGCGCAGATTCGGCCTCCCCTACCCGCCCCCACTGTGTTACCTGCGGTTGATCTAGCTGACCAAGACCCTGGCGACTTACCCAGCCTCAGCGACTGGCAATTGCATCCGATCGAGCCTGATCCCCGTGCCGTGTTGTCGTTCCACGGTGGAGAAACGGCGGCTTGGGAACGGGTGCAGGACTATATTTGGCGGCGCGATCGCCTGCGTGATTACAAACAAACCCGCAATGGCATGATCGGCGCGGACTATTCCTCCAAATTCTCACCCTGGTTGGCGTTGGGCTGTCTGTCCCCTCGGTCGATTTACCAACAGGTGCAGCAATACGAACAGCAACGGGTCAAAAATGACTCCACCTATTGGTTGCTGTTTGAGTTGCTCTGGCGCGACTATTTTCGGTTGGTTTGTGTGAAGGGGGGCGATCGTGTCTTTTACCCATCTGGGCTGCGGCGACTCGCCATCCCTTGGCTGCAAGACTGGCCACGGTTTGAGCAATGGCAACAGGGCAAAACCGGATTTCCCTTAGTTGATGCCAACATGCGAGAACTGGCCGCCACCGGATTTATGTCCAATCGGGGACGGCAGAACGTCGCCAGTTTTTTAACCAAAAATCTCGGCATTGACTGGCGCATGGGGGCAGAATGGTTCGAGTCGCGGCTGATTGACTACGACGTGTGTAGCAATTGGGGCAACTGGAACTATACGGCTGGCGTGGGTAACGATGCCAGAGGATTCCGATTCTTCAACATCCTCAAGCAATCCCAGGACTATGATCCCCAGGGCGAGTATGTCAAACATTGGTTGCCGGAACTGACTCAGATTCCCGCTGCTAAAGTGCATCAGCCGTGGACATTACTTCCGGTGGAACAACGCCGCTTTGGAGTCACCTTGGGCGTGGACTATCCCCATCCCATCGTGGATTTGTTTCAGTCCGCGAAGCACAATGAAGTGATTTACAATGCGGTAATAGGTAATAGGTAATAGGTAATAGGTAATGGGGAATTACCTATGAACGTGATACGGCAATCCTAAATCTCACATTTCTCACTTCCAACTGGCACATTGAGAATTAGGAACGAGGGAATGGGGCTTACAGCAATTCCACACCCGTTCGTTCTCAATTAGCTCAACTTATTGATAAAGCGCGGCCAGTGGTTTAAATGAACTTAAAGTCTTGAAGCCTTTACTGTACAAGGGTTTCAGTCTTAATAATTTACTGTGACAGTTAAAGTGCGGAATGTGGGATCAATCACAACGACCGTTGGCCGACTAAAGCCCTGCACCAATCGCTTTTTACTGGGCAAGCGGAAGCACCCTGACTGCATCAGAGCGTCTTCTACCCAATGGATAATTCGGCAAACGGTTGATTCACTAATCCCCCAACTGCTGCCGATGTGAAAGTAGGTGCGATATTCTCGCCAATATTCCAAAGCCATGAGGATGCGATCTTCTAGCGTGAGTTTAGGCTTGACACCTGGTTTAGGCAGAGGTCTCCACAGGGGAGTTAGGGCTTCTACCATCTGCTTAAAGGTGGTTAGATGGATACCAAATCGGCGTTTAAAGTTTTCAGACGAGAGGGTTTGAGCTATTGTGTAGTCCATTATCAGGACGCTTCTAAAGATCTTACAGTCCTGATATTTCCTCATTTTCTCGACTTTGGGCAAGCCCTTTAACCTAATTTGCAAGAGGTCTATTGAATGGGTCGGCTTTGTCATAGGCAAATACTCGCACTTGTCCGAGGTTGTAAAGATAGACCCCATAGAAGGACACTTTGGCACGACCCGGTGAATTGGAACTGACCCAGAACCGTTCACCTCGAATCCCCCACCCATAGCCTGCATCGGTGTCAAGATGGATGTGGGCTTCATCGATATAAATCAGCAAACAACGTTGATGCAGGGCATCCGCCAGCAACCCTTGGAGGCGTTCGAGAAAATCAGCTCGCTTGCTAGGGTTCCCTTTATTCAACAGCTTATGGGCTTTTTTCCAGGAAAACCCCAATTGTTTGAGGACTTTGCGAACCGTGTCACGGCAGCAGTCGATGCCAAATTGCAGCTTCACCCAGACGACTAACCGCTTCAATGTCCAGCGTGGCAAGGGTAGGTGCTGTCGTTGTTGCGGGGGAGTAGCAGCGGTGGTTAATGCTTGACGAATCGTCTCATCTAGCTACTGTTGCACAGTTGCAGACAAAGGGGGGGGTGGCCACCCGTGCGGCGATACACTAAAGCCTCCAAACCCGATTGATTATATCGATGCACCCAGTCCATGATGGTTTGAGGATTACGGCCTGTGTCCCGTCCGACTTGCGTGG
>CAZJZR010000098.1:0-9290 GCA_964550475.1 uncultured bacterium | reverse complement strand
CCTTGTAAATAATCATTGGCTGACGCATCGATCGCCACTGGCGGAATCGAAATCTGGGTGGGATCGATATAGGTCACATCAAAAATGTCATCAACGGCGATCCCCACACTCAGGTCTTGGAGCCGGATTACGATCGCCTTTTGGCGATTTTTCTTGGAACTGGTGACCAAATTTAACACATGACTAATATCGACTAAGGTGACAATTTCACCCCTTAAATTCATGTTGCCCAAAATATGCGCTGGACAACAGGGAACCGGGGCAGTTTTACGAATATCAGTAAACTCGTGAATTGTTTCTAAGCCCAAGCCGAAATATTCGCCTTCCAACCCCACCACCGCCAGCGGCATTAACCCCGCCGAATCTTGGGTGGAAATCGACTGCATCAGGTTGAGCGATCGCTGCCGCAAAATGTCCCGTTCTGCCCCCGACAGATGGCAGTATAGGGGATGAACACCGACAGAACGTGTGGTTTCAATGTCCACCGCATCCACATATATGGGGTCAGGTTGTTGTGGCAACCCAGCCTCGGTCATGAGGCTCAACGTATTGGCATTAAACACCAAATTTTCTGGATCAAGAATCGTGATCAGAGAGGTTTCTAGCCGCGCAATTCCAGCGATTAATGGATGGGTTTCGCCATCCACTGACTGCACATACAGATGGTTGGACTGAATTTGGTCGGAACCAATTTCCTCCACGTCAAAGACTTGATTCACCACCACCCCAATTCGCTGCTCTTGCCAGTGCAACACAATCACACTATTGGCCAGTTGAAACGGGGACGATTTGCGCCCCAATTGTTGATGCAAATCAATAATCGGTAGGATATCGCCCCGCAGATTAATCACCCCAACCACAGACGTAATCGCTTTGGCTATCGGGGTAATTTCCGGCAAGAAAAATAGTTCTTGGATTGCGTCGGTAGAGATGCCGTAGAGAGCATTATCTAATTCAAAAATTAAATAGGATTGCTCGTTCATAATTGCCTAAGATCGCGATTTGAGTTTTTGTTCGATCGCCCGTTGTACGTCACTCATACTGGGTTGACGGTTCAGTTCCGAGCCGCGATCGCCCAGCGTAGCATTGCCAACTTGAGATGACAGTTGATTCATCACATCCAAGGCCGATCGCCAATTCCGTTGCGCCTTATCTAAATTGCCTTCCTGCTCATACAAACAGCCCAATTGGAAATAGGCATAGACAGACGTTGGCGACAGATAAATAATCCGTTTTAACATCACCTTTGCCCCTTCCAAATCGCCCTGCTCTTCAGAAATTTGGGCTAGGAGATAGAACGGTTCAATGGCAAAGGGATTGAATTCTAGGGCTTGTTGGCAGGTTTGTACTGCCCGATCATGATCCCCAGAGTTGGCGTAGGCTTCGGCTAATAAACAGTAGGCACCCAAATGATTCGGTTCTTGCACAATCAACTGTTGTGCAGTTTGAATCGCTTGCGGATAGGCTTTGCGATCCATGAAAGAAATGACTTGATCAAATAAATTGACTGGACTAACCAGACCATGGTTTGACTTTGTGCCCAGCCCGTGGGGTGTGGGACGGTTAGAGGCTTGCCCACGACTAGCTGCCGCCACATCTTGCAGTTCACTACGGCCTCCAGCCTTGCCGTTTGATGTGGCTTGTTTGGCTTCGTATTCCAACAGCATCCGGTCTAATTGATCCGTAGACCCGTTGCCATTTAAGTTGCCATTTAAGTTGCCATTTAAGCCGATCGTTGCTGTGTTCTTGCTGATGGAGGTGCTGTTCGTTATGTTGTTGGTGATATTGCTGGTGATATTGCTAACTGGAAGTGACGTAGCCACCACAGACGGCGAATACACAGGCTGTACAGTCGGTTGTGGTGTGGCCTGCAATGGCGATGGGTATGGTTTGGCGGGCGTTGCGGTGTGCGACTTGCGTTGATAAATAATCGAATCCGGAAATACCTTGACGATAAATTGGCTTTGATCCTGTCCATATAATTCAGTATGCCCGGTCATTAAATAACCGTTCGGTAGCAATAGTTTATGAAACCGATTGAGGACACGGGCGATCGCGGCAGAATCGAAATAGATGAATACATTCCGACACAAAATTAAATCAATGCCACTATAACCAAAAGACTCATCCGGATGCCCTTCATTCACCAAATTATCGACTTGAAACGATACCAAACTGCGAATTTCTGGATCAATTTCCCAGCCCCGACGTTGCAACCGAAAATACTTGCGCTTAATTTCTGGATCAACGGATCGAAACGACCATTCACTATAAATGCCTTGGCGCGCTTGTTCAATCGCCGTTTGATTAATATCTGTACCAATGACCTTAATCTGCAAATCTTTGCCTTTTGGCACCAACTGAGTTAACAAAATGGCTAGGGAATAGGCTTCTTCCCCAGTCGAACACCCCGCACTCCAAACCCTAATCGTATTATTAGCAGCATGACTTGCAGAACCATTTTGATTCTCGTCTGGTTCTGGATGGGTGCCATTTACCTTCGCACCAATTAACATCGGCAGAATTGATTTTCGCAACAAGGAAAACTGACCCTTATCACGAAAGAAATAGCTTTCAGTTACCGATAGCCAGTTGATTAACTCGCGCCATTCACTGTGCTGGGCGATCGCATGGCGACCAGAGGTTAAAAACTGATAGTACAAATCCGGTGAAGCAAACCCCAAAGCCTTGACTCGCGCTAGGATTTTTTGCCAAAGGGTAGCCTTTACCTGATCCCGAAGATACAACCCTAACGCATCGGCGATCAAATCTGTAAATTCTTGTAAAGAGACATTCTTCATTGCTGAATGCCCAAAAAAGGAAGTTGAACTAATCAAAGGAATAAAATAGAAATGCTGATTAAAAAACGCGATAAAAAGTTAATAAACCCTGACGCGACTGAGAAATTAAACAATTAATTAATAAAGATTTTTGATCTGAAGGGACGGTTTAAAGCTGTTTACAGTTTCCTTTCATCGCGTCTGATCTTTCACTAAAAATAAAATAAGGGTTGGATTTGCCAATCGCTCAATTTGATTTAAATCGTTATGCTTTGCAATGTCGTGTAGCGTAGATTAATTACCTATATGACTAAATTCAGAGTGCCCATTCAATCATCTGCTTCACCAAAGCCGTTAATAAACTTAATACGCTCATGCAGGGATCAGGGGGGCGTATTTCACGTTTGGGGGAGGGGCGGTTAAAACCGCATCTACAAGAACTAAACCCGCGTAGGCAAAGCCTGCCCAAAGGGCTTATTCTATTCGCCCGGATGTATCCCCCAACTGTTGGATACGCCCGGATCAGGGGTTAAGTGATGCAGTCTATCCCACTTGAGATGGCATGGTACTAGAAACTCCGTTCCTTCAAGAAATCGGGTTGCTGGGTCATCCACATCCGGGATGTACCCTAAGTCGGTGTTTTAAAAGCCCTATTTTAATGTAGCCTTGGCGACTGTTCGCCTTGCGTTTCCGCAGGGTAGTCGCGGTTTTAACCGCCAGACACTTTTCAAACACCCTTTAAGAATGATGTGAAGACGATCGCGGTGTGACGATGACAGATCCCTATCAATGGTTAGAGCAATCTTTAACAACGATTCATCGAGCGGGTTGGTATCGCTCTGTCCAGACTATTGAAGGTCAGTCTGGGGCAACGGTGTGGATGAATGGGCGGCAGTTGGTCAATTTCGCTAGTAATGACTATTTGGGGTTGGCGAGTGACCCTCGGTTGGCGGCGGCGGCGATCGCGGCGATTCAGGAATTTGGCACAGGCAGCACGGGGTCGCGTTTGTTGAGTGGGCATCGTGCCATTCACCGCCAATTAGAACAGGCGATCGCCCAACTCAAACAAACCGAAGATGCGATCGTCTTTAGTTCGGGTTATTTAGCCAACATCGGCACCATCACTGCCTTGGTTGGTAGCCGCGATTTGGTGCTCAGCGATGCCTACAACCATTCCAGTCTCAAAAATGGGGCACTGTTGAGCGGTGCAACGGTAGTTGACTTCAGCCATACCGATCCAGAGGATTTGCGGACGAAACTGGCGGAGTTGCGATCGCGCCATCGTCGTTGTTTAATCCTGACTGACACCATTTTCAGCATGGATGGCGACCTGTGCCCATTGCCGCAGATTTTGGACTTGGCGGATCAATTTGAAGCCATGGTCTTGGTGGATGAAGCCCATGCGACTGGAGTGATGGGGCCAACCGGGGCGGGTGGGGTGGAGCATTGGGGTTGCACCGGGCGATCGCTGATCCAAATGGGTACCCTCAGCAAGGCTTTGGGCAGTTTGGGCGGCTATGTGGCGGGATCGGCGGCATTGGTGGATTTTCTGCGTAACCGTTGTCCTAGCTGGATCTACACCACGGGACTGTCCCCCGCTGATACAGCCGCCGCCCTGGCCGCGATCGCCATTGTGCAACAGGAACCGGAACGCCGCGATCGGCTATGGCAGAACGTCCACAGGGTCAAAACTGCCATCCATGCCCTCAGCCAAACCCAATCCCCCAACCTTAACCTATTACCCTCCCATTCACCGATCCTGTGCATCCAAATGCCGGATGCCAACACCACGGTACACGTTGGCCAGCAATTGCGGGATGTGGGGTTATTTGTGGCGGCGGTGCGCCCCCCAACGGTGCCCACCAGTCGGCTGCGGATTACGCTAATGGCCACCCACACACCGCATCACTGTGACCAGTTGCTGGACGCGCTGACGAACTTAAATTATGAGGATGGCTAAATTATGAGGATGGCAGCGATGATCTAGCCTATGGTTAGGACAAGTTGTGATGCTGGATTAAATCGGCGATCGCCTGCGCGATTTTTGCCCCGCCAGTGCTAGAGGGTTCAATCGGGGAGAGGGTAGAGTAATCGCTGGGTTGGTTGCACAGCACTCGCAAATCCAACAGGGGTAGCTGTAACTCTACCGACTGACGGGTGATGCAGTCGTTAAACATCGGTAAAATGGTCGTCGCCAATAGCCCCAGAATCGGATCGCTGACGGGGCATTGGTCGTAAATGGTTGCGATCGCCGTTGGCAAGCGCATAGCCAAGACTTGATGCAGCATCCGACGGTAGGCTTGACTAAATTCAGCTTTCATCTCTGCGAAGTCTTGCAGTATCGTCGGTAGGGACGGTGCCCGTACAGTGAGGTTGGCTTGCAATACTGCACCATAGCGCAATGCATCATTGCCGCCCACACTGACAACCAAGTGGGTTGTATCGGACGGTAATCGGGTCAGTTGTGCCGCTACATCGTTAATACAGTCGCCATCAATGGCCAGTAAGGTGGCGCGATCGCCCCCAGTTAACAGTTGCCGTAGATGATCCAGCACGGGTAAGCCATCGGGGACGTACACCGCATTGTCAAATACCGAGTCACCCAGTAAAACAATGTGCGTCATGGGAGCAACACGTCAGTCTCAATCTGGTCAAACAGCGTCTAACATGCCGCACTAGAACTGGTGACAAATTTGTGGACAACCTGCCGCAACTGTTCCGCTTCAAACGGTTTGGTTAGGTACTCCGTCGCCCCTGCTAGATGACCTTGGACGCGATCGAAGGACGTATCCCGTGAGGTCACCATCACCACAGGCAAATGCTGGAACTGCGGCAGGTTACGGATTGTCCGGCAAAATTCCAAACCGCTGATGGTGGGCATGGAGACATCCAACAACACAACGGCGATCGGGTTGTGGTACAGCAGGGTAAGCGCGTCAATGGGATTGTCGCTGACTAATACGGTGTAGTCTGGTTCCAACGCCCGCTTAATTAACTGGTGGATGACTGCACTGTCATCGATCGCCAGTACAGTTGGTAGAGCCTTTTTAGAATCCGTCATAATCCGTTGCTCAACTGCTAAAACGGTGGATTGTATGTTTGCTTGGCAAATCGGATCAGCAAACGTTCCCAGTTACCTTTTGGTAGCCGTTCACTCCCCGTCAGGGGAGGAACAAGCGGGCACAGCCCGCAACACTTTTTCCCTGGGGGGATGTGAATGGTTACACCTTTTCAGATTGGTTAAAGTGATCACTAAATCGCTTTTCTGTAATTCTGTAATGGGTTGTTAATGGGGGTGGGTAATGAGAACCAAAGGTGATGATGAATACTGAGGCGTGCCTGAAACGGGGAGGTTTGAATAACATTGCACGCATCTGATCCCTATGGTATTTGCGTGGCTGTCCCCATGGTTCTATTATGCCCTGATCCAATTGCCGAATTCACGCATGACCCCGCTCATATTTGTCGGATGGAGCCGATGAGCGAAGGAATCTGGGTGTTGCTGAATAGCAGGATGAATTGAAACTTCGTTTCAATTCATCCAAGCCGGAATCTGAATTGGGGAGGGAGCCGTGGTGTGGACATCGCCCACAGCACCGCAGGCGGCTATATTCTGACGAAATTGCTAGGTTAGATGCGGTTGGTAACCATTGACATCCCCCAGGGACGTGAACGGTTGCATCGGGAGGACATTTGGGAATGAACAACACCATGCTGCTTGTTATGCCGTTAGAGGGTTTTACAATGCGCCCCATCCAAGCGAGTGATTTGGATGCGCTGGCGGCGATTTGGGCAGATCCACAGGTGACCCGCTATTTGCCTACGTTGGGTGAGCCGATTTCCCGTGAACAGACAGAATCGGGAATTGTGGCGGCGATCGCCCATTGGGAACAGCGCGGCTATGGCCTGTGGGCGATCGTGGAGCAGGTCACAGGGGAGATGGTGGGCTACTGTGGCTTGCGTTACCTGGATCAGTTGGGGGAGGTGGAGGTGTTGTACGGATTAGCCACCGCCTACTGGGGGCGTGGCATCGGCACGGCAGCGGTGAAAGCGGCGATTGAGTACGGCTTCCAAGTAGCGCAGTTAGATCGGATTGTCGCCATGGCATTGCCGACCAATCGCGGTTCGATTCGGGTGATGGAAAAGGCGGGACTGCGCTATGAAAAACAACTGCACATCTTTAATCTGGAGGCGGTGTATTACGCGATTTGTCGCCCTGATCTGGGTGAGTGATTTGGGGATAATGCGGGGCGGGTGACCTGAAGGGTCGGCCAACGAAGCAGAGGATGTTGTGGGCTTTTGGCTGCGTACACGCCGCCGCCTTCGACTACGCTCAGGCGGCGGCTCGGTTAAATTCAGGTAGTGGCTGAGCATTGGCGTTGGCTGAGCGTAGCCGAAGCCAACGCCAACGCTGATCCGTTCCCTGAGCGCGGTGCCCTGAGTTTGTCGAAGGGTAGTCGAAGGGAACGTGAACGAAGCCGAAGTTCCCTTTGCCCCCGTCCCCTTCTCCCCCCCGTTCCTGCTGGGTTTCCGTCGCCGTAAACAGCCCCAACGCCCCATCCGCCGACCCACCACCCGCACTGATGGTTGGTTCGGCATGGATTTCCCACACCTTCCCCTGCCCCTGAATCACCGACTGGTAACCCAGCACCTCTTGGAACATATCCCGCAAAAATTCCCCATGCAGCGAGACTTCCTTCACTTCGTCTAAGGTGCTTGCATTCAGGGTGGCAATCCAGTTGAGGACGATTTGTTGCCGTTGCTCTAGGTCACTGGGAAACGGAAAATGGGCGATCGCATTCAACAACGTCTTCGGTTGAAACAGTCGCTTCTCTGACCGATTCCCTACCCGTGGCCGCAGCATTGCAGAGAGGGCTGTGGTGTTAGGTGAAGCGTTGGGTAGTGTGAGTTCGCTACTCAGTTCAGGGGTTTCTGCCATGGCGATCGCGGAGAAACAACGGTATTAGCCGTAACCCATCGCCAGTATAGCGTGCCAACTGATGCAGACTGCTGATGCAGGGCTGATTCACGGTTGCATCAGCAACCGCTCATTAAAGGAGTATTAGAAGTTAAGCAAATTGGTGATGCAGGGCAGAGAATAGTGGTCAGTGGATCGGCGTAGGAGCCTTGCGGAAAAATATTCCCGTGATAGCTGTAGGGACACGACACTGCTGTGTCCCTATACTTAGCGGTAGGAGTCCTTGATTTGCAACTCCCTCGGCTCTCATCCACCCCTGCTTCAACTGATTGCCTGTTTCAGCATCGTACTCCTTATCTCTTGCTGTCCCCATGCCAACTTCTGCGCTTAAATACGCTTATTACCCTGGATGTGTTGCTCAAGGAGCCTGCCGGGAACTGTATCAATCAACCCAATGCCTCAGCCAAGCGTTGGGCATTGAATTGGTGGAATTGAAGCAAGCGGCCTGTTGTGGATCGGGGACTTTTAAGGAAGATTCGCAACTGTTGGAAGATACGGTGAATGGTCGCAATATTGCGTTGGCGGAACAGTTGAACTTACCGTTGCTGACCCATTGTAGTACCTGCCAAGGGGTGATTGGTCATGTGGACGAGCGGCTAAAGGATGCTCAGACTAATGATCCCAGCTATTTAGCTCAGGTGAATGGGTTGCTGCAAAAGGAGCAGTGTAGTCCGTATCAAGGCTCGACGACCGTAACCCATTTGTTGTGGGTGTTGGTGGGGGATTATGGTTTGGATGCAATTCGGCAAAAGGTGGTGCGATCGCTGTCCGGCTTGAAATGTGCGGCATTCTACGGCTGTTATTTGCTGCGTGGCCAAAAGCATTTGCCGTTTGACGATCCGTTTCAGCCAGAATCCATGGAAAATCTGTTCCGGGCGGTAGGTGCAACGCCAATCTACTATGGCGGACGGACGCAGTGCTGTGGTTGGCCGATTTCCAGTTATGCCACGGAGCAGTCATTTAAGTTGGCCGGGAACCACATTCAGGAGGCGATCGCCCATGGAGCCGACTGTATTGTTACCCCCTGTCCCCTGTGCCATCTCAACCTAGACTCGCGCCAACCAGAAGTGGAACAGGTGATCGGCGAAAAGTTGGGCTTGCCTGTGTTACATCTACCCCAATTGGTGGCCTTGGCGTTGGGCATTGATCCGCATCAACTCGGACTACAACGCCACATTGTCTCTACCCGTCCACTATTGCGAAAGCTTGGCCTGTCGTAACAGGAGTGACTCAACCAAGCCCAATAAAGTATCAACACCGCTATCTGTAGGGACACGGCATTGTGTCATCGGCTGTATAGTTAACCCCCTAACGTCGCCCAGCGGCACTCAACCAGAGGGGGCTGACTTTGTGTCACATCTGGAGGCATGACCTTACATCTGATGACACAACATCTGATGACACATTGCCGTGTCTCTAAACCTATCAAACGGATATTAGACCTCTTGCAAATTAGATTTTACGCCGCCAATCCTTGCCCACCCTTCGGGAAGAGCAAAGCTCTACATCCCCCTTTCTTGTAGCTTGCTTCT
>CAZJZR010000097.1:0-9335 GCA_964550475.1 uncultured bacterium | reverse complement strand
TTGGAGCCTGGCGATCGCTCAGATTGGTCAGGATGACAGGTTGAATCGACGGTGGGGGGAACGGGAGTTGCGATCGCCGAAGGCTCACCGAGATCCGCCGATGTATTTTGAGACGGGGGGGGCAATCTGTCCACAGAATTCCTCTTTTTCTACCACCAAGTCGTTGCTCTACCACCAAACTGCGATCGCTGATCGTTCGATCATTGAATTGATCGGATGACCTAATGATCTGAGTCATTAGGATCTGAGTCATTAGATCATAATCATTGATCAGCGAATCGCTAATCACCTGAATCTGCGATCGCCCGTGTACTTGCCTTGATTGGCCAGTACCGACTGACAAACCGCCTTCCCGATAAGCTGGGGCAAACTTTAGCATCTAGTCCAGGCAATCTGTTACAAAACTATGCCATAAAACTAGGTGACAGGAGGTGATCCTAGGGAGTTTAGACCAGGATTGATTCAACCCACCCAGATTTGAACAGCCTCTGCACTGGTTAGACAAGTGCGCCAGAAGGAGATTGGGAGCGACTTACAAGCATTACAGCCCACCAAAGGGGAAAACCCTGTAGCCGAAATAAACCTACATATACATTTACATAAGTTTACACAAGTTAAATTCATAACAGTATAAAGCCTGTGAGGAAGTTTAAAAGGGTTTGGGGAGATTGAGTTTGTCTGTCCACAGCATGGGTAAAATCAAGCTGCCTAGCCAACTCTGACTGGAGTAGACGAAAAAAATTGCCGACAAGAGGTTGCAGAGGTTTCAGATGTCGAATGCCGAGTCCCAAGTCAATCAATTACAAGTCAATCAATTACAAGTCAGCCAGTTGCAGGTCAATCAGTTGCAGGTCAATCAACTACGGGCAACCCTCAGCAAAATGGAAATCGCCTTAGGCACCATTGACGATGCGATCGTCTGGACGAATCGCCATGGGCAAATTAAGTGGTGTAATCCGGCCTTTGAGCGATTGCTGGGGCGATCGCAGGTGATGCTAGTGGGAACTGTGTTGGTGGATCAGTTGCCCTTACAGCAAGACAATGCCGCTGTCGCCAGCTCTCACCATCCCTTCAACCTAGCTCTAACAACCCACGGTAGTGGTAAAGCCGATTATCAATTCCCTGATTTTTCCCCTGCTCGGATTGTAGAAATCGCTTGGAGATTTGTCGCCAGTCAACATCCTCTGGCAGCAGAAGCGGCAGAAGATCAGGATAACGACGAGGATGAAGCCGAAGGTGTGGTTCTGGTACTACGCGATGTCACCCAGCAACGCCTCACGCCCCAACAGCCGCCGCAAACTGAACGGGTAGCTGGGTCAGTGGCAGAACCCCCCCAAGCCCCGCAACGGACGGACGACCATCTGCAACAGGAAGCAACCCAGGTACAGACATTATTAACGGAATTGCAAACTGTACAGAACCATTTGATCCAAGCCGAAAAAATGTCCAGTTTGGGGCAATTGGTGGCTGGCATCGCACATGAAATTAATAATCCCGTCAACTTTATCTATGGCAATTTAGCTCATGTGGAGGAATATGCTGAAAACCTCTTAAGTTTCGTTCAGCTCTATGCCAAACACTACCCCAATCCAGCGGCTGAAATTGTCGAAGAAGCTGAAGTGATTGATCTGGAATTTTTGCAGGAGGATTTACCTAAACTGATTCGTTCCATGAAGGTGGGTACGGATCGAATTCGCAATATTGTGTTGTCGCTACGCAACTTTTCTCGTGTTGATGAATCGGAATGCAAGGCTACCGATATTCATGAAGGCATTAACAGCACGTTGCTGATTCTTCAGCATCGCCTGAAGGCAAGTCCCGATCGCCCAGAGGTGGAAATTACACGTGATTTTGGTGATTTACCGCTGGTGGAATGCTATCCCGGCCAGTTAAATCAGGTGTTTATGAATATTCTGGCTAATGCGATTGATGCGATCGAAGAACGTCATTTACAAGAGGTTGCCAATGGTAGCCAAACTGTATCGGGGGCGATCGCCATTTCCACCTCAATTCTGGGAACCGATCAGATCAAGATCATCATTACTGATAATGGTTTGGGGATGACAGAAGCGGTGCAAACCCAAATTTTTCAACCCTTTTTCACCACTAAACCAATTGGTAAAGGGACGGGCATTGGGATGTCCATCAGCCATCAAATTATTGTCGAACGCCATGGTGGACAATTGACCTGTGCATCGCAACTGGGACAGGGCACGGAATTTGTGATTCAAATTCCAATTCATCAAGTTCCAGAGCCAGAGGGTGGTTGAAAAGCTGATTTTCCCCGCGCTCCGCAGACGAAAAATCCTCATGATTCAGGCTGATCAACGCTCTATCGCCGCTTGCGGAGGTGTGGGCATCGCCTATGTCACCGTTGGCGGTAAGCCAGTGTACTTCATAGATATGAAAAGTGCTATATTCAGCTTAATTCCGCCTTTGTTGATTCACCCAATCCTAGTATCCACCCATCCTCACAGTGCTCTCCCATGACACAACAGTCTAGCTCCACCGCCACCCCTGCAACCCAACCCGCAACCCCTGCTCCTGCTGACAATCTGTTGGCTAGTCCGGCTAGCCGTCAGCTCAATCAATTCAGTGATTTGGAATTGGCACAAGCCTTGGCAGAGCGGTTAATTATCAATCCCAGTCAGTGGCACCAACTCAAGTCCAACCGTGCCGCCCACGCCCGTGAACAAGTGGTCATGGCTCTGGTGTTTTTGCTCAAAAACCAACCAGCGGAAGCCTTACCCCGCTTACAACAAGCGGTTGGCTGGTTGGATCGCTCCATCTCCCAACCACCCTGCCCATCCCATGGGCGGTAATGTAAGGAATTATTGTGAACTGGAGGTCTGAGGTCAGGATTAACGTAGGAGCGGGAACGCTATTAATAGTTGCGTGTTTCCGGATTTATCCGCGATCGCTCCTATGTCACCCATCATTACTTATCTGGAACTTTCTGATCCGGCTCGCCATGCCCACAAGTTTTACGAAGTAACCCTGCAACAGACAGAACTGTGCATCCGGTTTGGGCGGATTGGGGATCATGGCCAAACCCAGACCAAAACGTTCCCAACTGCGGCACAAGCCCAAACCGAAGCCCAGAAGAAAATCCGCGAAAAGTTGCGGAAAGGTTATGTGGCGACAAGCCCAACCGCGATCGCCCAGACTGCCGCCCCGCCGACCAATCCATCGGCTGCGGTCAACCCTCAACCAGCTCAGGTTCAAGCAACCCAGCCCCAGCCCACCTCAACTGAAATTCCCTCTGTCCCCACCCCATCCCTACCCACCCAAAGCGTTCAGAGTCCAGTGCTCAGCGGATCAGCCCCGATCCTCTGGAAATTTGATTCCGGTGGTCAAGCCTTTGGGATGTTCATTAGCTCCGATTATTGTTGGGTGGGTAATCAACAGGGGCGAGTGTTTCGGCTGGATTTAGACGGACATCTGCTCAACCAATACCAGTTACCCGCTGGGGTGAAGTGTATGGTTGAAGATGATATTTGGATTTATGTCGGCTGTGACAATGGCAACATTTATGATCTGACGGGTAAATTAGTTCGCCTCGCCTACGAACTGGATCAGCGCGTAGACATTCTCTGGATCGACATTCACGACGGTATATTGGCCGTCTCCGATGCCAATGGTGGTTTGTCTAAAATTGACCCCGACGGCGATCTGCAATGGACTCGCCTCAGTGCTGGAAAACGGGCATGGATGGTACGAGCGGACGATCGCGGCTTCTACCACGGCCATGCCCAAGGCGTAACCTTGTACGATCGCCACACTGGCCTGCAACTGTGGCATTACCCCACCGAGGGACAGGTGTTGTTTGGTTGGCAAGACGGTGATTCAGTCTATGCCGGAACCAGTGGCAAAAAAATTATTGCCCTTGACAAAGCAACGGGCGCACTCCAACAGGACTATCGTTGCGATGCCTCCGTTTATGCCTGTGCGACGGCAAATGGTGGCCAGTATGTGTTGGCTGGGGATAGTGCCGCCTTTATCTACTGCTTTGATCGGGCGGGTCAGCGGTTATGGAAGCTCTCCACGGGCTGCGGTTCTGCCCTGTCGATGCAAGTGGGGGGCGATCGCTTGTATGTGGTGACGACCAATGGGCTGCTTGTCTGCATTGATGCGCTACCCCAAGCGATTCAAGCGGCGCACCAGGGACACGTCCCGCACCCCATTATGCACCCAACCCCGGCTCCCCCAACTCTATCTGGCACCATGGCTAGCTCTGCTGCACCGCTGCCGACTACCACCGATTGGAGTGGGGGTGTGGTGGTGGAATGTGTGCGGCGGGATGGCAAACTGCGGATCCGAGCCGTGTCACCGGGGTATCACCCAGATTGGATGGTGCAGTTTCCTCGCGATCTGCGACAGGAAGGGGCACGCTATTGGGTGGAAGAATTGCGGTCAGCGCGTCAGGGGAATTTTTATCGCGCCTATGGCGACATCAAACGGTTGGAGTCTGAAGCCACTTGAATGTAAAGCGGTGAATGTAAGCGGTGAATGTAAGCGGTCAAGCCATGAGTTTAATTCTGCATCGTACTGGTAATCAGCGATTTGTCTTACAGAATGCCCAGACAGGGGAACTGGTGGGGTTGTTGTTTGCTCCCAGTCCCAATGAGTCGCGACGGGCATTTGAGTATGATTTTGGCTCCACCAGCGATCGCGCTGAAATTACCAATATTGCTGACTTTCCAGAATTTGACTATCTCACCTTTTTTACGGTGGAGTCGGTTGGTGCGTTTGAGTTTGAACGGGCGTTTCAATCTGAGGCGTGGGCAGCGGTACGGCCTTTGTTTGGGGCAGCGGCGAAGGCGATCGGATATCACCAATTAGCCAGTCACCCTGTCGCCACTCCCATCACGCTCCAATGGCAGCACACACCGCCCAATCCTAAAGGGTCATGGAAAATTCCAGCGACGGCCTTGTGGGTCACTGAAACGGCAGTCTGGATGGGCAACCGAGATGGGTTGATCCACGTTTTGAACCATCAGGGTGAGCAGATTAATCAGTTTCAACTCCCCAAACTCTGCCGTGGGTTGGGCGATCGCCATCAGGAGGTACTGGCGATTTGTGACGATGGGCAGGTGTACGAGTTCAGCGATAAACTGCCCCAACCGCTGTATAACGCCCGCAGCAGCAACAGCGAGGGGTATTACGACTATCGGATGCAAGCGTTGACGGTGCAAGCAGAGACGATGCTGCTGTTGGATGGTTACGGGAACCTGACGAAATTCAACCTGGAGTCCCTAAATCTAGAGTGGCAGGTGCAACTGGGCACTTGGCAGGGTTGGGTTGTCCAAGCGGATGCCGAGGCGGTCTATGTAGGGCACTACCATGGCGTGACTTGTTTGGAGTTGGCATCGGGCCAACCGCTGTGGACATATCCCACTCCCGCCCCTGTACTTTGTGGGGTTTTGTGCTCAGACCATCTGGTAGTGGGTACGAGTGATGGCAAGTTGTATGCGGTGCCAAAATCCAGCGATCGCCCGCTTGCATCCAGTCAAATCCAACCATGGGTCGTTTGCGACGGGGCGGTGTTTGCCTGTGCAGCCGCACCAGAGGCCGATTGGCTAGTGGTCGCTGATGGCTGTGGGCAACTGTATGGCGTTAATCGCAGGGGCGATCGCCTGTGGCAACAGACGATTCCGACTGGTTCAGTGTTGAATGTGCAGGTTTGGGGGACGCGGATCTATGCCACCACCACCGATGGGTCGCTGCTCTGCATTTGACCTCATTCCCGTAACCGTTCACTCCCCGTTAGGGGAGGAACAAGCGGGCGTAGCCCGCAACGCTTTTCCTCTAGGGGGATGTGAATGGTTACTCATTCCCTATTCCCTATGATCTATTCGCAGCGTTGCTGAATTTAGGGATGAGCTAAGAGTTGGATGAATTGAAACGAAGTTTCAATTCATCCTGCTATTCAGCAACACCCTATTCCCCATGAGTGATTCCTAACACCCCTTCTACCGCTGTGCGGATGACGGCGCGTTGCTCTGCGTCGTAGCCCCAGCGTTGTAAGAATGTGGTGTAAGCACCCGCTTCGTTCGTGAGGCTGGTGAGCAGGTCTTGGAGTTTACTATAGAGGGAGGGCAGGTTGAGGCGTTGGATTAACTGCGCCGATCGCTGTTGGACTCGTTGAGAACTGGCTACCATGTCGGGATTTTGGTTGCGCTGGTGGGTGACGGACATGGCAGCGGACATGGCGAGATTTTTGACTAGCAAGTCGGCCACGGGATCGGGGGCGTGACGCAGAGCCTCAATCAGGTAGTCGGCGGGAGAGTCGGCTAGGGGACGATCATCGGTCAGGTAGGTGACAAAAAAGCCCCGCGCTCCATTGGGGGTCGCCACCAATGCGGCGATCGCCCGGCCAATTTCCGCGTCTGGCACTTGCCCGGATGCCATGACTACCATCAACTCCTGGGTCAGGGCGATCGCACCTTCAAAATCAATCGCATCAGGGACTTCAACCGTTAAACAGGGTGGGTGGGAAGTCATAGTAGCCTTGTCCTTGATGCGTGTGACTGATGCGTTTTCATTCTACTATTTTACTGAAAGTCGCCTTTACTGAAAGTCGCCCTACGAAACCGATGTCACCGTCAGAGCCAGCTTACCCCAGCTATTTTTCTGCCGATTATGGGATGGCGCGATCGCGGTTTCGAGCCGCAGTCAAGGCATTGGGATATGCCCAAACGGCCTATGGCATTCCGGTAGGGACGGATCCGACTGTTCCCCGCATGGACTGGAGCGATCTGACGATTGATGTGGCGATCGGGGGTGCCGTTACACCCCGCCATACGGTAGTGATTTCCAGCGGGTTACATGGTGTAGAGGGATTTCTGGGATCAGCCATCCAGCTTGCCTTGTGCCAATCCCATCTGACCCATCACCCCCTACCGGATGATCTACGCCTGGTTTTGATTCATGCCCTCAATCCCTACGGGTTTGCAGCGCGTCGTCGTTGGAACGAAGCCAACATTGACCTGAATCGCAATTTTTTACTGCCGGGGGAACTGTTTCAGGGTAGCCCACCCGCCTACCCTCGTCTGGATGCCTTCCTCAATCCACCTACACCACCCTCGCAGTGGGAACCCTATGGGCTGAAGGCGATCGCCCTGATCCTGCGCCATGGTATGACCACACTGCGCCACACCTTACCCGTCGGCCAGTATGACTTTCCCAAGGGGTTATTTTGGGGCGGGGATCAACCTTCGCAAACCCAGCGAATTTTGTCCCAGCATCTGCCCGACTGGGTTGGGAGTGCGCCACGGGTGACGCATCTGGATTTACACAGTGGCTTGGGGCAGTGGGGAACCTATCGGTTGTTTGCCAATCAGACCGTTGCCCGTGATTATGCTCTGTTTAGTGAGCGATTTGGCCACGACCGGATTGAACTACCAGGAACAGCTCAGGTCGCCTATGCGATTCGGGGCGGTCTGGGTGAGTGGTGCCAAGCCCAATGTCCCCAGTCTAACTATGGATTTTTTATCGCTGAATTTGGCACCTACACGACTATCCGCGCCATTCAGGTGCTGAGGGCAGAAAACCAAGCCCATTGGTGGGGAAAAGCTGGGCAGTCGTATGAGTGGACTAAACGCCAACTGGTGGAAATGTTTGCGCCGCGCAGTCTGCAATGGCGATCGCGTTGTGTGGCGCAAGGTGTAGAGATTTGCCGCAAGGCGTTGGCGTGAATCATCCTGGGTTGGGCTAAGCCGCGATCGCCTTGGAATCGTCAGTGGAATCTGCATGGGTATCGGCAGTTGCTTCACCAGTTGCCTCAACACCAGTTGCCTCAACAGTTGCTTCGATAGTCCTCTCGACAATGGGATTAGCTGGACTGTCCACCGAGGCATCGGCCAACGGTTCTAGGGGCATTAACACGCCTTTGGCTCTAGCAATAGTTTGGGCGAGGGCAATCCCTTCCTTGTCCAGCACACCCACCACCTGTTGAGGATTTTGCCGATCCACCACAGGTAATTGGTGTAAGCCTCTGGCCGACATCCGGGCGATCGCGTCCGTCAATGGTTCATCGGCATAGGCATGGACAATGGTAGTGGTGCAACAATCCGCCAAGGATTGAGTCAGCAATTGGGACACCACCTCACCATTGCTTTTAGCAGTCAGGCGATGCAAATCTTCCAAAGTAATAATCCCGACTAAGCCCGTTTCTGCCATCACCAACGCGCTGTATTGGCGATGGTCAATCAATGCTTGTCCTGCTACGGCTAAAGCCATGCTGTCGGGAAGAAGCAACGGCTGCGATCGCATCGCATCCAGCACTAATAATCCGATCAACCCATTAGGTTCTGGTTCTGGTTTGACCTCTGGGCGCGGTGGTTCGCTAACACTCCGCACCGGAGGCGAATGCCAGCGTTCCGCCAGCCACACACTCAAACCCACCGCCGCCATTAATGGCAAAACAATCCGGTAATCCCGTGTCATTTCAAACAACAGCAAAATTGCCGTCAATGGAGCGCGTACCGTCCCCGCCAACACCGCCGCCATGCCCACCATGGCATAGGCGGGTGGCCCTGCCATATAGCCGTGCAACCAGGGAAACAGCACCGTTAGGATTTTGCCGTAAGCTCCCCCCAACGAAGCACCCAGGAACATGGCCGGAGCAAATAAGCCGCCGACAAACCCACTGCCTGCACTGATGGCGGTCACCACCAACTTGACGACCAACAGCACCAACAGCAAGCCCAAGCTAAACTTGACATCTTGGAGCATGGCCTCAATGGTTTCGTAGCCAACGCCCATCACCTGCGGCCATTGTAACGCCGCTAATCCAATGCACAATCCGCCCAGCAACGGTTGCAGCGGCACCGGAATCAAACCTAACCACTCTACCGCCGGAATTTTGCCTTGGAACGATCGCTGGCTCACGTCTACTGCCCGACCGTAGGCTAAGGAAATTAGGCTGGCTAACAGTCCCAACCCCACATACAACGGCAATTCCAACGGACTCAAAACTTCATATACAGGCAAGGTAAAGGCAGGCTTGGCTCCCAACCCCATTTGGGCAATCCAGGCCGCCACCACAGCGGCTAGCAACACCACGCTGACAGCGGACGTGGCAAAGGTGGTACCCAAAATTACTTCTAGGGCAAAGAAGACTCCGGCGATCGGGGCATTAAATCCTGCCGCTAAACCGGCTGCCGCCCCGGCTCCCAGTAACAACTGTTGCCGTTCTCGCGAGACTTTCAATACCTGTCCCAGCAACAAGCCAAACGTCGAGCCAATTTCCACACTAGGCCCCTCTGGTCCCAGGGACGCGCCCGAACCTAATGAAATCGAGGCCACCACCATTTTGGCGACGGGTTTCAGGG
>CAZJZR010000096.1:0-9393 GCA_964550475.1 uncultured bacterium | reverse complement strand
TGGATGCCACGGTGCAAGCCTTTGTCCAGCAACATAACCCGTGGGCACTGCGGGACATGGCTGAACGCTTGTTGGAAGCCAACCAGCGCGGCCTCTGGCAAACCGCTCCCTCGGAGGTGCTGGATCAGTTACGGGCGATCGCCCTGCACGCGGAGGGAGCGATCGAAGGACAGAGTGGAACTGATTTAAGATCGAGATAGCGTATAGCCAGCCGCTTGCGGTGATGTAACCGTTCACTCCCCGTCAGGGGAGGCACAAGCGGGCACAGCCCGCAACACTTGTTCCCTGGGGGGATGTGAATGGTTACGCGGTGATAGTGATATAAAGCGGGAAGGGACAAGGCAGGGTGAACGGGATGGTCATGCCGATGGCATACCCCGCACTCACCATCTACCATGCACCATCCACCCACACCCAATCATTTGATGCGGCCTAATTGTGTACGGGGAAAAATGAGCCTATGAACAGTTCTACAGCCAAGAAAATCGTCTTAATGTCAGGTATGCCAGGTTGGATACTGCCAGCAAACGCCTTAATCAAGCTGCTGCCCTCTATGGGAGCAATGGGCCTATTGCTGTGCTGGCTACTTCCCGCTGCCATGGCGACAACAGTGTCACCAAGCCCCACCCCGCACACCAACGTGCAGACTAGCAAGATTCCATCAGTCGATCCACTGTATCTAGCCGCAGAATCCGATCCCAAGTTGGCGCGTACCTTGGCCAAACGAGGCGACAATCATCGCCAGATGAAACGCTATGAAGAGGCATTGCAAGACCTCAACCGCGCCATTGCTCTCGACCCTACCTATGCCTGGGCGATCGCCATCCGGGGGCAAGTCTATCGAGATTTGGATCAATACGACGCAGCTTTGAAGGACTTCAGCCGCTCGATTGAATTAGAGTCCACCGTTGCCTGGGTCTTAGCTAGCCGGGGCGAAATTTATCGGTTGCTGAAACGGTATCCCGAAGCGTTGACAGATCTCAATCGTGCCTTGGAATTGGAACCGAAAGATGGCTGGGCATTGGCGGAACGCGGTGCCGTTTATCGACGAATGGGACGTGCCAACGAAGCATTGCAAGATTTCAACCGCGCCATCACCTTGACCCCGAAAGATAGTTGGGCGATCGCGGAACGGGGCATCGTCTACCAAACCTTGGAACAATATGAGCAGGCGATCGCCGATTTCAGTCAGGCGATGGCATTGGGGCGGCGCGATGCCTGGATTCTGGCCAAACGGGGTGAAACCTATCGGTTAATGCGACGCTATCCCGATGCCTTAACCGATTTCAACCGTGCGTTAGAACTGGAACCCCAGTATGCTTGGGCATTGGCCGAACGGGGCGGCACCTATCGCCGCATGAATCGTTACACCGAAGCGTTAAACGACCTCAGCCGCTCTCTGCAAATTAATTCCAAAGATCTATGGGCATTGGCCGAACGGGGCAAGGTTTACCAACTGCTCAACCGCTACACCGAAGCCTTAGCAGACTTCGATCAAGTGCTTCAGGCCGATCCCAACTATACCTGGGTATTGATCAACCGAGGTGAAACCTATCGACGGATGAACCGCTATGAAGCCGCCCTGACTGACCTCAACCGGGCGATCCAACTTGACCCCAACGACGGCTGGACACTGGGCACCCGTGGCCAAATCTATCAATCCCTTGAACGTTATGAGGAAGCACTGACCGATTTTAATCGGGCGATCGCCCTCAGCCCTAAACAAGCCTGGATTGTGGCCGAACGCGGCGAAACCTATCGCCAAATGAAACGCTACGACGAAGCCCTACGCGATCTGAATCAAGCCGTACAGATGGATCCCAACGATGCTTGGATTGTCGGCACTCGCGGCCAAGTCTACCAAGCCCTCAAACGGTATGAAAATGCCCTCCAAGATCTCAACCGCGCCATCGAACTGAACCCAAACCTACGCTGGGCGGTTGAAGTCAAGAAACAAGTGGAGCGGCAGATGGGACGGTAGAGGGAGTGGGGAGTGATGAAGTGATGAAGTGATGAGTGGGGAGTGATGAGTGGATAGTGGATAGTGAATGGTGGATGGTGGATGGTGGATGGATGGGAGATGACAACATCGGTTGATCGTACTGCCCAGGTATCCAGGACGCGGGCACCGCGCCCCTACACACCGCACACAGGATGGACATGTAGGGGTTGGGTGCCCCAACCCTGATGGATCAAACAATTCAGCATTGACCCACCTGGGCAGTTACCGTTCCTCTCTCCACCTTGCCCATCCCGATTACCCATCACCCATTAACAATTCCCCAAAAAGGAATAGGCACCTTTGCCAGGGAAAAGGTGCCCGATGTAAGCCTCGTAATAGTTGGAGATTCGTGACGATTTGTAACTGTCGTAACTGTTCAACCAAATTCAGGCGGAACTGAAGTATTGATCGGAGGGTTGATTTTGCCGATGGTTGACCGATGCCAAATCAACCGTTCAAAGATTTACACACCAACGATAAGCAAGCCGTCGGTTAGCTGAGAGCCGCGTGGCTGCGATCGTAGGTTGCCCGGAAGGAAGGATTCACCTTGCCTTGAATCCGCCCCCAGTATTCATCCACCTTGGTGCTCAGGGTCAGACCCACTTCTTCTGCTGCCCGTTCCAACAACGCCTGTTGCCGAACCTTGATCGCCCGTTGATGACGCATCATCAGCGATCGCGCTTCATCCTTGGTAGACACAGCCAATGCTGGTGCAACGGGTGCAGCTTGGGGAGCCACGGTCACAGCTTCTTGGTGGCGGGGATTGTATAAAACACCCCTATATTGCAACACACAGTCGGGCGCGTTGTTTTCCACATTGGCAACCTTAAAGTTCACGTCTTGACCGCGATACTTCCCATGCAGTCCACTGTCTTGCAATTCCACGTCAGATGCAGTCTTTTCGTAAACAACGCCGCGATAGGTGAGTTTCATAGCTCTTGCCTCAACTTAAAAACTAGATAGGGATAGGGACTTGTACTTACTTGATGATTTCGCTGGGAGCGGTAGAGGTATAGACTGCGCCCCGGTAGTGCAGTTCAACACCAACCTGGCGAGCCTTCTGCCGCTTGGCTTGGTGGAAGTGCAGTTCGTGACCGCGATAATTCCCTGTCAATCCCGTATCTTCAATCTCGACCTGAGGAGCATTGGTTTCGTAACTCGCACCGCGATAAACCAGTCTCATAACTTGCCTCGCTTTTACTTGTAGAGGTGGAGGCGCGTTCCTTCAGGATCTACTCCTTACTTCCGTCCCTCTGGTGAATTCCACCTTGAATCAGTGGGGAGGGATGAACGATTTATTTAATTTCTGTATTTATTGTTACCGTTTGAGATCAAAAAGTCAATCACCTCCAAATGTTTTCCAAATTGGCTGAAATCATCTTTGGATAAGCTGTTCAGGGTGATCGTTCACTAAGCTCAGTGTATTTACGTCAGAATCTTGTGACATTGATCGGAACGAACCCTCAACGTAGTTTTTCTGGAGTTACACGCGGCTCTATCCCAAAGGTCAGCGCATCAACCTACGGGCACGGCAATCGGCACAACCACAGGTGTGCCAGTTAGCAAACAGGCTTTTTGGTCATACCAAACTTGTAATTCATGCTAGTAATTATTAGCTTCAATTAGACCGATGTGACAGTTAAAAAAGCGGTCGATCAAATTCAAGTTAGATCCACCAAAAAGCCTGTTTTTACTAAAATCTCAATTCAACGAAATTATTGCTATACAAGGATTTCAGGCGTTCACTATATAAATAGTTTTGCTTTAATCGAATCAATCAACTAACAAAAACTGCCAGGATTTTTCAGGAACTTTAGGGGTGAAATTGTAGACCTTTATAGAAGGAAAGCAAAGTTTATCTCTAACCTGAAGGGGAATACGTTATGAAGCTCTCTATCAAGTCACTCGCAACCGTTTCTACTCGCCTTGCTCTGGTTGTGGCTCCTCTGGTTCTCTCTGCCACAGCCGCCCTGGCTGAACCCGCAACCCCCACCAACGGCACTCGCAGCAGCTACCTGGGTGGTGGCCTCTCCGTTGGCTTAACCGATGGTGGCCAACCCGGTGATGCCGCCGCGATCGGAGGCAATATCCAAGGACGGTATGCCCTCCGCAACGCGCCTGTCTCCCTGCGCGGTTCCACCGTATTCACCGATAGTGCTATCTCCTTGATGCCGCTGGTTACCGTTGATGTGGGCGTGGCTCCCAACGTTAACTTCTATGCAGGTGGTGGTTATTCCTTCGTTGCGGGCAATGGCACCACCCCCATCGGTAACCGTGATGCCGGAGTCGTGACCATCGGTTTAGAGTCCAAAATTGCGCCGAATGTGATGATCTACGGCGATGCCAAGTATGGGATCGATGCTTATCGCAACAGCTCTGCCTCTGCCCTGAGCTTACAAGTCGGTGCAGGCTTCAGCTTCTAACGGTTGCGCCCATCCTGGTTCCCTTAGCCTATCCATAAAGCTTACGTTTGATCAATCGGATTGATCAAACGTTCTCCAACCCTCCTAGACCGAATCTCCCTCTCCTCAAGCATTGAGGAGGGGGATTTTTTTGGCTATCCTTTGGTAATTCTGTTTGAGATTTTCCCAATGGAAGCACTTACCGGAGAACAGGCCACGACCAACCGTTGGCGCAAATTGCCGCAATTGGATCCGGTGCTAACAGTGGCGTTACTGGCAGGGCTTGCCTTTGGCCTGTATGGGATTACTTGGGGAAATGGCGAGTCTTGGAATCCAGATGAAATGGCCTTTCGGGCATTGTTTAGCTCCAAAACCTTGCCCTTCGAGCCAATGAATTTTTATAAACCCCCGTTTCACACCTATTTCAATTATTTTCTCTGTGTTTATCCAGCAGATTTATTAGAACGAATTGCCCGGAAATTGTTGGGGGCTGGGATTGATTTTGATTGGATCAAAATTCTCTGGGCGCGATCGCTCACCATTGGCTTATTTTTAGGCGCGATCGCCCTAACTTTTCAAATTACCAAACGATTTTACGGGTTACCCCCTGCCCGAATTATTACCTTACTATTTGCGACCAGTGCTGGGTTCGTAGTCGAAGCCCATTTTCTCACTGCCGACATGCCCGTTTTATTTTGGATGTTGCTAGCGTTTTATTTCATCCAAAGCATTGTTTTAAGTGGGCAATGGTCAGCCTATTTGTGGGCAGGTTTTTTAACCGGAATTACCACCGCAGTTAAATACAATGGGTTAGGCGTTGGTATTGCGATTCCCCTAGCACATTTGTTACGCATCAACCCCTTTGCCTGGCGGCCTGCCCTACTCGATCCCAAACTGTATGCAGGATTAGCCATGGTTGTGGTTGGATTCATCATGGGGAATCCATTTGCCATCATTACCTTTGAAAAATTTATTGCCCACTTTTGGTACAACTACAAAACCACCCCTGTATTTGATGGCAGTAGCGCAGGTACCCATAGTTATGGTGACTTCCTCTATCGCTTCACAGAAATTCTGGGTTGGCCTGCAACAATTGGGTTTGCGATCGCCGCTCTCTATGGCCTATATTTTCTAGCCAAAATTCCAGCCCATGCAACTGAGAAACAAGGATTTTTGCTTCTCTTAGCAATCTGTCTATTGTACTACTACAAATTTGGTGACTTTCCCCGAATTGAAACACGCTTTGTTGTGCCCATCGTCCCCTTTTTCATGATGATGGCAGGCCCATTATTACAACAGATCAAGAGCCAAAAAACCTTGATCTTAGCCGCACTGATCGGGTTGGTGGCGTATAACTCCGTTTGCAGTCTCTATGTTGGCAAACGCTTTACGGAAGATCCGCGCATGATCGCCAAAGTGTGGGTAAAAGAGAACGTCCCTGCCAACAGCACCGTCGAGTCGATGGCCTATAGTCCCAATTTAAGAACAGTTCCAGGATTAAACTTAGAAATTATCGGTGCACCCTTTATTACTGGACGACGCAGCTTATTCGAGCAAGTCTTTCAAAATGATCCATGGATGTTAGAACGGGTACAAAACCGGGAACGGGAAGACCGAATTGAGTGGTATCAATCCACGGCATTAATGACGCGCAATCCCGACTATATTGCGATTAATTCCATCTACTATGAACGTTTTTTCTCTGGTAGAGTGGCTGAACTCTATGCATCGATTCGCCAATTTTTCCAAGATCTGTTAGACCAGAACTATCCCTACAAAATTGCCTTTGACCAAACGGCTCAATCCTCACCTCCCGGCTTATATCCCAACAAAATTTTGTTTGTCGATAATCGCATGATCATCTTGAAACGCCAGTAAACGCCAATACGCCAATGATTTCATCCAAGTAATTCAATTTCATCCAAGTAATCCAATAGTTTAGTTTCATCCACCTGTCGCCTCGCCCCTCTTGCCCTATGACTGCCACCTATCGCGTGACCACCTATGCCCATCGGTTGCCCACCGATCGCCCATTGGTGATGGTGGATGGAACGGTGCCCGGTTGGGTGGCGGGTCGGCATGACCTGCATTACGACCATCACCGACCGGGTGGGGCAGAAATTCAAATTGACGAAATCCCCCACCCAGTATCCCTGCCCTTAACACCCTGTTTTGTGACCACACTAGTGGATGCAGATGCCTGTTCGGCGGCGGCTTGGGTACAACTACCTGCGGAGGTGTTGACCCCAGAGGTGGTGGCCAAAATGCGGGCGATCGCCTGGGACTGTGACCATCTCCGAGTCCCCGACTCGCTCTCCCATCTGGCAGAGTTTGCCGCTAAGGCGGTGGCAGCGATGAAGTTGCGGAGTGAGCGGTTAATTAAGGAACTGGGATTACCGAGCGATCGCAAAACTTGGACGGATGATCAGTGGGAAACCTATACATCCAGAGCGTTTCAGCAGGGGACTGAGTGGTTAATTGCCGCCGCCCAAGGACAACGCCCCTGGCCAGGAGAACAGGGTGAAGCGGATCAGTATTGGCAAACTGTCGCCGCCGATGCCCAACGATTATTAGAGCAAGACCGGATTCGCTTGTACCCTACCGCAACTGGAGCGATCGCAGCCTGTGATGGTCGCAACTGGAACCACAACCTCGATCCGCGTTCCTTCTATCAAGCCCTCGCCCAGCTTGCTGCCAACCTGTCTAGTCCCCTACGTCCAGAAACCTTAACCATCCGAGAACATCGACTGGGCGGTAGCCAATACACATTAGGCGTGATTCCCTTGCATCCCGACCTATCCCAGTTAGACTATACCGTTGACACCTATGAACGACTCACCCACCTAGAACGGCAGCAAAATCCCCTCACAGGCGCATGGGGGGGACGGCGAACCGTCGGCGGATCGGGGTGGAACCATCCATCGCAGCTCACACCAGAGCAAGTTGTAGCAGTTCTGGATGGGCGATCGGTTTAGAGCTTGCAGTTTAGTCAGTTGACTAATTGATCAGCGGGCGTATCCAACAGTTGGGGGATACATCCGGGCGAATAGAATTCGCGGCTATACAAACAAAGTCCGCCTACGCGGACTAAGGGTTTTGAAACCCGCGTAGGCGGGTTTAGTTCTTGTAGATGCGGTTTTAACCGCCCCTCCCCCAAACGTGAAATACGCCCTTGATCAGCCTTGTAATTTATACAAATTTATACATCTGCAACATCCCCATCCAGTATTGGTGAACCCCAATATATTGGTTAACTTAAATAGTCAGATAATTTCAACTAATAATTGCAGCCAATAATTCCAGCCCATAATTCCAGCCAACCCCACCCCAGAGTTTTTCTTTGCTGAAAATATTTTAAAACCAATTGAGTCCACAGCAATTTAACCGATCGCTTTTTTGAGATGCGTGTTTTTTGCAACCAAGCAGATTAGACAGACCACAGTTTCAGCATCATCTCTAGTCCAATCAGAAAGCAGTCTAATTAAGACTTTAAGGCAAACAACACTTGATTTGACTCCATTTTAAATACTGGTATTATTTTTTACTTGCACGCAATTAATAGCTGTTAGATTACATGGCTTCTGAGCGTCATTTGCTACAACTTGTAACAGCATTTGAACTTAATTTGAACTTAATAATGACGAGCAAAATCTAGACATGGTTACACAGAATCTTCATACTTCCGTTCTAAATTTATTATTTCGATGAAAGCACGGAGCGGTTGATTCTCAGCAAATTTCGATTGTGGAATATTACGGTGATATGATGAACTGAATTTAACTGCATTACCATGGATGTTGATGAAATTCTCACCTGGATGTCCGTTGTATTAGTCTCTCCACACATCTTAAATACACAGGTGGCACAGACTGTTGCGGTGGTCTAGAACCACTTGCACCAGATAGATGGCTCTAGATGGATTGGGATTATATAACAAGATCCCTGCTATCCTTACTGCTTCGCTGGTTTGACTGAATCGGATTTCTGTACCGGATTTCTGTGATCATTCTCCGCTCTCTGGATAAATCTATGGTGAATGCTGTTGCTACTAGCTCCGCTCCCGCTTGCTCGACATTGGTTGATTTGTTGCGTTGGCGAGCAGACAACCAAGGCGATCAACTGGCCTATATGTTTTTGGTGGATGGCAAGCCTCAAGGGCCAACCCTAACCTTTGCTCAGTTGGATCGATACGCGCGGGCGATCGCGGCACAATTACAGCAATGCAATGCTCAAGGTGAACGGGCATTATTGCTGTATCCCCAAGGTTTAGACGTATTGGCAGCGTTTTTAGGCTGTCTCTATGCCGGAGTGATTGCCATTCCAGTGCCGCCACCAGATGCGGGACGACTGAAGCGCGCCTTACCCCGACTGCGGGCGATCGTCCGCGATGCTGATGCTAAGTTTGCCTTAGCCGGGGCACGCAACCTCAGTGTTTTACAGAGTGTCGTCCAAGACCCAGAACTGGAATTCCCGGAATTCTCCCAGATGCACTGGTTGGTCACCGAGGAAACCGATCCCCAACTGGCGGACGAGTGGGTTGATCCCCAAGTCAGCGATGATGGGCTGGCCTACCTGCAATACACCTCTGGCTCCACCTCCACGCCCAAAGGAGTGATGATTAGCCACCGCAACATCATGCACCACTCGGCCTATCTACAATCCGCTTGTGGGTACACGCCAGATAGTGTCAGCGTCACCTGGATGCCCTACTTCCACGACTACGGCTTGGTGGAAGGCATGACGCAACCGCTGTACACAGGCATTCCTTGTTATTTAATGTCGCCTTTGGCTTTTATTAAACAACCCGTCCGGTGGTTGCAGGCGATTTCCCACTTCAAGGCCACCCATAGCCAAGCTCCCAACTTCGCCTATGAGCAATGTGTTCGGCGCGTCACCGATGAACAAATTGCTGCCCTTGACCTGAGCAATTGGGCGATGGCGGGTAATGCGGCGGAACCGATTAACCCCAGAGTGTTAGAGCAGTTCTAT
>CAZJZR010000095.1:0-9493 GCA_964550475.1 uncultured bacterium | reverse complement strand
CGGGTTGGGTGCCACGGGCGATCGCCATCAAGGCTTGAATTCCTGGCCCCAGATCACCAATCCGCCAGCGCAATAACCCCACCACCAACCCACCCAAAATCGGCACACAGGCCAACGTCCATGCTCCGCCAGCGGAAATCACCCCCATCACCTGCACCATCATCAGGTCATGCACGCTGGTAATCAGCAGGTGAAACATCACCACTCCGGCTCCCGCGCCAATCCCAATCAACACCGCCAACACCAACACCACCGCTTCTGGAGTGGGCGGTAGTTGGTGCAGCAGGCGACTGAACAAGCTGACTAAATCGACCCAGAATGGCCGATGAAATTCAGCCTCGTCCCGTTTGAGGGGAAGCAGCGTCATTGGTGGGCACGCGATCGGGTAAGGATGAACGCTTAATTCTCGATCAGCAAGATAACTGCGATCGTCTGGTGATTAGGTCAATCACGATTGGGCTTGATACCAGATCGGGAACCGATGCACTGATCCCGATCCGCTGATTTCCTAGCCCAGATGAGACCTTTAAACAGGGGACTGTATAAAACAATTCGATGCAGAATCTTCGATGCAGAATCCTATTCCATCTTAAAGGCTTGTCGCCAAGGTCAAAAGGGCTAACCCACTGATTTACCAGCAGTTTTTTTGATTCTGATTTGATCAGGGTTCGCTGCCCCCAGTTCCGTGACTCTCCAGTCGCGTCCACACCGCCAACCCACCACCGCGTCCTCGCGCTGCGATGCAGTTGGGTTGCACCAAAAAATAAGAGAAAAACGCCTGCTGTTTTAATGATTGCTGATAAAACTCTGCCTCTCGTTGTTGCCCGCCACGAATGTAACCAGAATACAGGGTGAGTCCAGCCACGCGCAGGGTCATGCGGGTGAAGTCAAAGGCCAGAATGTGGCGATGAGTCCAGAAACGGGTGGGTCCGGTCAAGGTTAACTGAAGTGCCCCGAAGCTGACGGAATTTTGGGTGGTGCCCCACGTATCGGCAGCGATGTCGGGGTGAGCCTCCTCACTTCCCTTACCATAGGTAATGTGGATTTTGATCCAGTTGGGCAGAAATCGCCCTGCCCCCATCACCACGCCTGCCCGTTGTCGAGTCCGTTTTGTTCCAGTAATAAAGCCCAATCGCCAGGTGCCCAGCAGTTGAGTGTAAGTAGGTTGGACGGATGAATGCTGCTGTTTAGCCGTTTTTTCCGCCTGTAGAAGGGCATTGACTACAGCATCGGCTGGAGGTGGCGTAGGTTGATGCCCCAGGAGGTACTGGGTCGCTTGACTGAGAGCGGGGTCGATCGCGATCGTCATGGGTTAGATGCCTAGGATTGCTTTTCCAACTCTGACCGCATTCGTTCCAAAGTCAGGTGCATTTGGTCAAACATTTGTTGGGGCGTAATGCCAAACTGTCCCAACTGAGTTCGTAGTTGCTGAACGGTCATTTGCGCCATGAAATCTTCCGACAGTTCAAACCGCTTCATAAAGATGCGGTACCGCTCCATGATTTCTTCCATCCGTTCGATGAACAGTTTTTTGCCTTCGCGATCGAACTTGCCGTACTGCTCTCCCAATTGAATGAGGGATTGATAGTCCTCAAACAATTGTTTGGCCTCATGCTGCACAATTTCAGAATCAAAGAATCCCATGATGTTTACCGCCCAATACCACTCAGCAATATCACTCAGTTAGTGCATCAGTTCAGATCGGAGCAACTCATCTGGCCTAATTACCAGTTTAATCGACAAGACCGCCGACTAGGATTCACAGCCTATCCGGAACGCTGATTTTGGTCTTTTGAGGACAGCAAAAAGCAAGTGCTCTAACCAGTTCTCGGATCGGTTAAGGATGGTTGAAAAGTGTACATGGCTGAGCAAACACGGGAGAGCACAACGCAGCCAAACTGACAAAACATCCCCTGAGAACCTATCCGCAAACGAGTTGGCAAGGTTGATGTTCCCGACCCTAGGGGTACAAAACATCAACTTTCCAGGTAGGTTCTTACTGCAATGTTGTCTCACTGTAAGTTAGTCAGTGATGAACCAAGATGAACCAATGCCACATAATCGGAACTCAACCAGTTGCAATAAAAATTTGAGCCAAAATTTGAAACAAAAAACTGAAACAAATTGAAACAAATTATTACAATTGTTGCCGTTCCTTTTCAGAATAGGGGGTTAAGGGGGGAACCGCCAAGCGGTTTGGAGTCGGGATACCCGTCCTTAGTCCGAACTTGATCCGCCCGATCCGTATCTAACCAGCATTTAGGTCATCCAGGTCATTTTTGTTCGGCTATGTCCAAGCTGGCGAATCCGGGTGACAATTTGGGAATCAATTGATGATGTAACGTTATGACTGCATTGCTTCGTTCTGCCGGTGTTCATCCCCGAATGCCAATCACTGTCGTCTACACAGGCGTATTGACGGTTTTGCTAGCCAGTTGTGGCCCCACTAAAACCGCCCAATGCAATAGCCTGATTGCCATTGTCAATAAAGTGGGTAACGAGACTATGGCCATGAGTAAAAGCACGAACCCAAACAAAATGGCTGAATTGACCAAAATGGCAGGTAACTTTGAGCAATATGCCCAAGAGATGGCAGCGGTAAAGCTGGAAGATCAAGCTCTACAAGGCTTTCAAGCCCGTTTTGTGGGGATGTACCAGGAAACTAGCAAAGCCAGTAAGGATTTGCTGGGGGCGATCGCAAAACGGGATGCACGACTGGTTGGCAGTAGCATCAAGGCTCTCCGTGCGGCCTCAGGCAAAGAATCGTCACTGGTAACTGAAATGAACCAGTATTGTCACAGTCGCCAATCCTAGACCGTAGCGATTTGGTCACAGTGATTTGGTCAGAATTATTTAGGCACAAAAAATTGGGCACAAAAAAACCGGCATTGCTGCCGGATAGATTTGCTAGGTAGATGCTTTACTGAAAGTTTCCCGTCAATCCGGAGAAATGGGGTATTTTTTTACAATTCTTTACACTTTCCCGATCGCCCTCCGCATAATTGGCGATTCTGCAACCAAAATGCAACTTTTTCGGTGAAACCACTGAGGTGTAACCGTTCACTCCCCGTCAGTGGAGGAACAGGTCGGCATAGCCCGTAACACTTTTCCGGTGTTGCTGAATAGCAGGATGAATTGAAACGAAGTTTCAATTCATCCAACTCGTAGCTCATCCCTAAATTCAGCAATGCCCACTTTTCCCTTACGGGGATTGGCACAGTTACACTGAGGTCAATTAACCCTGAGGGTCATTACACTGCATTTGCCAGGTGGAGGACGGCTCCCAAGCCTGCCCCCATTTCATCGGGGGTAATCTTGCCGTCTTTATCCACATCTAGGGCATCAAACACCGCATCGCTGCCCAACCATTCTTCCCGTGTGATGAATCCATCCCCATCCAAGTCGTAGATGTGGAAGATGTCTTCGGCGGCATGGCTGACGACATCTTCGCTGTGTAAGCGTGTCAGTCGATCTTGCAAGAGGCTTTCTAGGGTTTCCAGGGCTTTGGTGAAGCCCTTGATGCCTTCGTCTAGTTTTTCTGAGGCCATGCGATCGCTGGCGTGCATCTGGTCAAAGGTGGCCTTGTCCATGGTTTGTTTGGCGATCGCGGCCTTTGTTGCTACGGCTGGATCCAACTTGCGGGGCAACTCGCCAATTGTGTTTTGCAGTTCGGCCAACAATCCAGGGGAGATAGTTAACAAATCGCAACCTGCCAACTCCGTGATTTCACCAATATTACGGAAACTGGCTCCCATCACCTCGGTCTTATAGCCAAATTTCTTGTAATAGTTGTAAATCTGCGTCACAGACAACACTCCCGGATCTTCGGCGGCGGGGTAGCTGTCGCGCCCGGTTTCCTTCTTATACCAGTCCAAAATCCGGCCAACAAAGGGAGAAATTAATGTTACCCCTGCCTCGGCACAGGCGATCGCCTGATGTAAGCCAAACAACAGGGTGAGATTGCAATGAATTCCTTCCTTCTCCAACAATTCCGCTGCCCGAATGCCTTCCCACGTGGAGGCAATTTTGATCAGGATGCGATCGCGGTTGACCCCTGCTGCCTCATATTGACGAATCAAATCATGGGCTTTGGCAACGGTGGCCTCGGTGTCATAGGACAGCCGTGCATCCACTTCGGTGGACACCCGACCAGGAATAATCTGCAAAATTTTCAGGCCAAAGGCAACCGCCAACCGATCAAAGGCTAGGGAAACGATCGTTTCTTGGGAGGCTCCGGCTCCGGCATCGTGTTTGGCCTTCAGTAACGTTTCATCTACAATGCTGCGATACTCCGGCATTTGCGCCGCCGCTGTAATCAGCGACGGATTGGTCGTGGCATCTTGTGGGGTAAATTGGGCGATCGCCTCAATATCCCCCGTGTCTGCCACGACAACGGTCATCTCCCGGAGTTGTTCTAGTAACGTTCTGGTCATAATGTCAGCCCCTCTCCGACTGATGCAGAGTTGCCAGTATGTCTAACTCTGTGTTGGCTCTGAATAATGTGGAATTGTGATGCTGCTGCGCCCTCGGTCGCTGATGGTCACCAGCATTAGCATTAACCAGGGCAAATTAGACTTTTGTAGCCCTGATTTGTAGCCCTCAGTAAATCAAAGGTTACGCCTCAACTATCGCTGAATATCACCGCATCTGAACCACGAAACGCTGGATCTTAATTTTATTTTTAGGGGTTAGTGCGATTGGAGGCGTGGGATCAAGGCCGCTTCACAAAACGCCTCGCCATCCTGAATCAGACTATACTCCTTTGAAGTAACCATTCACATTTCCTCCAGTAGAAAGCGTTGAGGGCTACGCCCGTTGGTTTCTCCCCTAAGTAGCTGGTTTAAACGTTGATTGTTCAGGCGCGGAACGCAGGAAAAATCAACCGTCTAGCCACCTGGTTAAACAGCCGCTCAGGAGGAGTAAAGGATTTTGCCGAGGATCACGGCTGTAAACCATGAAAATTACAATTTTGACGATCGGCTCCCGTGGGGACATTCAGCCTTACCTTGCCTTGGGCGTTTACCTGAAACGGGTCGGCTATAGGGTGAAGCTGGCAACCCATGAGACGTTTAAGGATTTGATCGTCAGCTACGGTCTGGATTTTGAGGATATGGGTGGCAATATCCAAGATCGGCTGAATGATGACGACATTAAAGCCACGATTGAAGCGGCCAACCCGTTGCAAATGTTAGGTCTGTTAGTCCAGGCTCTAGAACCGATTATGGCGGAATCCTTAGAAAAATCGTGGCAAGCGTGCCAGGGTGCGGATTTGGTCATTAGTACGGGGATTGGCTTTTGGGGGGATGATATTGCGGCGCACTTGGGGATCGCGTCGGTGTTTGGGTTGCTCCAGCCACTGCTGCCGAGTCAAGAATTTTTGAGTCCGCTGATGCCGCCTCAGTTGCGCCTGGGGTCTGGGTTTAATTGGCTGAGCCACCAGATCCTGAATCGGGTTTATTGGCATATGTATCGACCGTTCATCAACCCGTGGCGCGAGAGCAAACTAGGGGAACCGCCCCACCGGGGTTGTCCCTTTTTCGGCGATCGCTGGCGCACGCAACCTAAACTGTTTGCCTACAGTCCGCAAGTGGTGCCCCATCCCCAAGATTGGGATCAGACTCACCATGTCACCGGATACTGGTTTCTGGATCAACCCGCCGACTTCACCCCTCCGCCCGGTTTAGAGGATTTTTTGGCCGATGGGGAACCGCCCGTGTCAATTGGCTTTGGCTCGATGGTCAGCGGTGATACTGAACAAATTGTCGAGATTGCCCTCGCCAGTTTGCAGCGACAGCAGCAGCGGGGAATTTTGCTGACGGGGTGGAGTGGCATCACCAACGCCGATCTGCCAGATTCAGTGTTCAAGCTGGAGTCGATTCCCCATGATTGGTTGTTTCCTCGGATGAAAGCAATTGTTCACCATGGCGGAGCGGGAACAACATCAGCGGCACTGCGAGCGGGAGTTCCGGCGGTGGTGGTTCCCTTCTTTGCCGATCAACCGTTCTGGGGCGATCGCGTCCATCGGTTAGGAGTTAGCCCTACCCCAATTCCCAAAAAACAGCTAACTGTTGATCGGTTAGCGGCGGCGATCGAACGGGCGACGACCGATGCCCAAATGCATCAGCGAGCCACTCAACTGGGAACAACCATTCGCGCCGAAACCAGGTTGGCAACGGCTGCCCAGGTAATTGATACCGTGTTGGCTCGGCGATAGTCCCACCGCCATTTCCCGCCTTCATTTCCGGGCGTATTTCACATTTGGGGGAGGGGCGGTTAAAACCGCATCTACAAGAACTAAACCCGCCTACGCGGGTTTCAAAGCCCTTAGTCCGCGTAGGCGGACTTTGTTTTTATAGCCGCGAATTCTATTCGCCCGGATGTACTTGCGGTTAAAATTTCAGCAGCCCTTTACCGTTATCCTCTGCCGCCTGTCCATGTCTCCCCTTACTTGCGTTAACACGGGTCAATCGATCAAACTGGTGCAGCAAATTGCCACCAGTGGGGAAGGCGAGATTTGGCGCACACAATTACCTGGCTACTTAGCCAAAATCTACTTCGCGCCGCAGCCAGAGCGGATTCGCAAGTTGGAGGTGATGATTGCCCATCCCCCCAAAGACCCGAATGCCGGGATGAATCACATTTCCTTCGCCTGGCCGACCTCACTGTTACAAGCGCGAGACGGCAGTTATGTCGGTTTTTTGATGCCTGCGATCGCTGACAGCGTAGAACTGCTGAATGTGTACAATCCCCAACGCCGCCAAAAGGTGCTGCCGGGATTTAACTGGCTGTATCTCCATACCACCGCCCTCAACATCGCCTCAATCATCGCTGCCATCCACCAAGCGGGCTACGTCTTGGGCGACATCAAATCGCAAAACATTTTGGTCAACAACCAAGCCCTCCCCGCCATCATCGACACCGACTCCTTCCAAGTCCGCCATCCCGATACCGGAGAACTCTATCTCTGTCCGGTTGGGTCGGAGGGCTTCACCCCGGTGGAATTGCTGGGGGAAGATTTGGCGACGGTAGAGCAAACGGAAGTCCACGATCGCTTCCGCCTTGCCGTGATCATTCACCTGCTGCTATTTGGTGACCATCCCTTTAAGGGCAAGTGGGTCGGGGCAGGCGACTCGCCGGAACCCACTGAACTGCTGCGCCAGGGGTGGTGGTGTTACGCGCCCAATGGGTTGATTCAACCGAGTTTGTTAACGGTGCCGCTGTCTACCGTGCATCCAGTCGTACAGGATTGCTTTCTGCGCTGCTTCAACCAGGGACACACCGACCCAGCGGCGCGACCCACGGCGGGGGAATGGTTCAAAGCCTTGAAAATTGCCACGGCAGAGCTAACCGCCTGTAAATCGGTTAAACAACATTACTACAGCCCCAGTTATGGCCGCTGCTATTGGTGCGAACGGGCGACTAACTTAGGCGTTGATATTTTTGCCACCAGCCCAAAGCGACCCACCTCAACGACCAGTCAGCCGCGATCGGCGAGTCGCACAGCCGCAGCATCGGTGGTTCCGGTGCTCAGCCCTCGGTTAGCCGCTGCGTCCCGTTCAGCAGCAGCGGGGCGATCGCTCCTAACCGCCTTCAAAACTGGATTTAATTCTGGGCTGCGATCGGGCAAATTGGTGAATCCTGTCCCCGCAACCCAATCGCTTGCCCCCCCTCCGAAACGTCAGGGCTTCAGTCTGTTGCTGGGTAACCTTCTCGCAGGACATTTCCCTCCACTACAACTGCCCCAAGGATGGCCGTTGGTTGTTCTAGCGGTGGGGTCAGTCTCTGGTTTCTGTGGGTTGGCTCTGTTCGTCAGCCGTCCCCAAATGGACTTGGGAGAATTGGAACTGACCACCGCCGGGATTTTGCCGTTGCTGGGGTTAGTGGCTATTTGCGCCGCCTTGATTCGGGTGAATCAATCGACGAATTAACCTGGCTATCTAAGTCGTCAGGTCAATCCGTCCCATCCGTCCGTATCCATATCACCGCATCGAGGTGCTTAATGGGTGCGGCTACGCAATAACAACTGTTCTTCCAACGCCGCAATCCGGTTGTAGGCAGCGGTCAGTTGAGCCGTCAGCCGTTGCACCTGGATTTCTGGCGTAAGTTCGCGGTCGGTTTTGTGACTATCCAAATCCAAAAAGTCGCGATCGGACAGTACATCCTTGTGGGATATGCCAGTCCCACCGATCAACTCCTCTGCCCGCGCCCGATAACTGCCCATGACCGTCGAATTGGGGTGACGACTCCCTTCTAACTCAGAACCAACCTTACCTTCAATCCACACGTCATTGATTTTGGACTCCAGTTGCTCCACCAATTGGTGCAGCAAGTCCAATTTCGCTGACATGTCATTAACTTGCTGGTGGAGGGCATCCATAGAATTTCTCAACTTCACGTAGCGTTTCTCACTACATATCTTAAACAGTCAATGAGATTAATGGAATTTATTTATGAATCATTTAACCTTTAGGGCAATCACAACTAAAGTCTAACCAGGCATGAAACGCAATAGGTATTTTCCCAAATAACTTTTCAGAGCTAAAACTGATCAACTAATTATTAATTTTTGCTCCATTTTAATTTTAAAAATAATGGGATTGATTTGAGTTTAATTCAATGTCAATGTGATGCAAAATTAAGCAGAAATTCAGTTGCAATTTGAATTAACAGCAACCCGCGATTTCACGAGCGATCGCCACTAACCCTTCAAATTTCCGAGGAGCAAATACGAGCTTGAAAGCATTTGCTAACGGTTTTTTGGTGTTCCTGATAATTGTAAAACTGCTATCACCATTTACACCGTTCATTAACCCTTCAGACTGTTCAGATAGTTTATATATTTACATAGTTCATATAGTCCGGAATTGCCCTATAGTCCGGAATTTTATACTTAAGAACTGGCGTGAAGATAAAAGATTGATGATGTGTTATGGCTGAAGCCTATCCCCATTCTACATCCGGTGGAATCTACCGTTAACTAGAATTACAATTGCATTAAGAGGGCAATACCCCAGATCGCTGGTTCTGCAAATGTCTGCTCCCTTGCCAACCTAATGACTGTACGCAGTGAGGAATCAACGGTTAGGATAGACAGTAACCAATAGGTCAATTGATTGTAAATGTTTGTTGTGTCTGAGAGGGTGTTTTAAACTAAGCATTCAGGTAGCCAGATCTAGGGCGCGGAAATCACGTCCCTACACACCGAACAACGGAGGGAATTGTAGGGATTGGGCAACCCAACCCTTTATAGATCGAGCAATAGAGCGTTGATCAACCTGAATAGTTACGTTTTACAAGTTGATTGTTGCTGCGCCTCGGCCAGACAAATCAACCTTCTAGCCAAGCTGCACTTCTATCCCAGCTTTTATCCAACTTTGCAAACGTAACTGTTCACATCCACTCAGGGAAAAAGTGTTGCAAGTTGTGCCCGCAACGGGGGTATCCAACAGTTGGGGGATACATCCGGGCGAATAGAATAAGCCCTTTGGGCAGG
>CAZJZR010000094.1:0-9503 GCA_964550475.1 uncultured bacterium | reverse complement strand
CGTTGCAAGACGGCACGGTGCTGGACTACACCTATTTGGTGCTGGCTCTGGGGGGAGAAACGCCGCTGGATTTGGTGCCCGGTGCGGCGGAGTATGCGATTCCCTTCCGCAGTTTAGCGGATGCCTACCAGTTGGAAGAACGGCTGAAGCGGTTGGAAGCATCGGAAACGGACAAAATACGGGTGGCGATCGCAGGTGCCGGGTACAGTGGCGTGGAGTTGGCCTGCAAAATTGCCGATCGCCTCGGTCAGCGCGGACGGGTGCGGTTGGTGGAGCAGGGGGATCAGATTCTGCGATCGTCGCCGGACTTTAACCGCAGTGCCGCCCAGAAGTCGCTGGACAGTCGCGGCATTTGGGTGGATCTGGAGACTCGGATTGATTCAATGACTGCCGATGCTCTGTCGTTGGAATACAAAGGCCAGCTTGATACCATTCCCGTGGATCTGTTGGTGTGGACAGCGGGAACGCGGGTGGTTAAAGTAGTGCGGGATCTGCCTGTGTCGCACAACCAACGGGGTCAGGTGATCACAACAGCCACGTTGCAAGTGGTGGATCGGCCAGAGGTGTTTGCGATCGGTGACCTGGCTGAATCTCTGGATGACAAGGGCAAACCCCTACCCGCTACGGCTCAAGTGGCCTACCAACAAGCCGATTACACGGGATGGAATCTCTGGGCACGGATCACTGGACGACCACTCTTGCCCTTCCGCTATTTCCCCTTGGGCGAAATGCTGGCGTTGGGGGTGGACAGTGCCACGTTATCAGGGCTGGGGATTAAACTGGATGGTTCGGCGGCTTATGTGCTGCGGCGGTTGGCGTACCTGTACCGGATGCCAACGCTGGATCATCAATTGAAGGTAGGGCTGAATTGGATTGCCAAGCCGTTACGGGACTTGCTGCAAGCGTAGGGGACTGGTTAGATCAGCGAAACCCAAGCTATTGACTTGGATTGATTTTGGCGAGCTAGCAGGCGATCGCGGATGCCAATCGGGTTAAAGCGTTGTTCAGCCTCTTGCCGGATCAAATTTGCCTGTTGTTGGCGTTCTGTCAAGTAAATATGCACCTCATCTCGATGTCTCAGGTAGGTAAGTATTCAGGTAGCCGAATCTAGGGCGCGGAAACCGCGCCCCTACACACCAAACAACAGATGGCATTGTAGGGGTTGGGTTTCCCAACCCTTTTAGATCGAGCAATCAAGCGTTGATCAACCTGAATAGTTACCTCAGAATTTCTGGTTCTAATTAAATTTGTGTTGTCCACCGTAGGGGCGAAGCATTCCGGCCATGATTTTTCGGTTATTCCCTAACTTAACTACCGGAATGCTTCGCCCGTACAAGGTTATCGGTTCAAACACAAAATCATTGAGAATCAGCAGAATTTCGGGAAAAAGCTTCTAAAATATTTTCCCACTCCATTGGCGTTTGCTATTCAGCACCGCCAACTTAACTATCCAGATAACGTTGCCACATTTGCTCAAATGCCTCTTCCATCTGCTTGGTAAATTGGCGGGCGTTCCAGAGGGGGGCAGTTTGCCGTCCGCTGTAGAGTTTCCAGCTTACCTGTTGCCGCAGTTGCGGTTCTGTACCCAAACGAATGCCCCAATTGACATATTCCTCATCCGTCCAGGCGATGCCTTCCTCAACCCCCGCATTGACCATCATGGTGTAACTGTTGCGGGCGGAAAATTGTTGCCCCACTTTGGTGACCAAGGGAATGGCCATCCACAGGGTTTCCATGGTGGTGGTGGCTCCGTTGTAGGGGTAGGTGTCGAGGACGACATCAGCGATCGCTAAATTGGCGCGATGGGTTTCTTCGTTTTCCACCAATGGTAAGAAGCGCAACCGATCCAGGCTGATGCCGACTTGATCGGCCAAGTCGCCAAAAAAGCTGCGAATGGCCGCATCATCGGCTACGCCCTTGACCAATAGATAACTGTTGGGTACGGCCTTGAGGATTTGCATTTGCAGGCGGGTGGTGTCGGGGTGCCGCTTAAAGCCACCTTGGGCACTCAGATAGACGACGGCATCACTGGGTAAATCCAATTGATCTCGCCGCAGGGTGGGCACTCCCACCTCAAACCCCGCTACCGCCAGATAGGTTTGCGGCAGCCGCCATAGCGTTTCGCTGTAATGGTCTTGGGCATTATTTGGGACAACGTAGGGATCGGCAATGTAGTAGTCGATCGCTGGAATCCCCGACGCATCCCAGCCCAACCACGTCACCTGCACTGGAGCGGGTTTGAGAGCCATCACCTCGCGGCTGATATCCAACGTGCAACTGTCTAAATCCAGCAAGATGTCAATTTCGTCTTGGTCAATTTGGTCGGCAATTTCCAAGCTATCCAAGCCATAACAATAGGAGGCTTCCGCCTGTTGGCGATACCAGTCTTGAAACGGATCTTGGATTTGTAGGGAATTGGGCAGGTACAGGAAGAGGCGGAAGCGACTGCGATCGCAGTAGGCCACCAACCATCGCGCCAGCCATCCCACCGAATGGCGACGTAAACAATGGCAGAGGTAGCCAATTTTCAGTGGTCGGGGGCTGGAAGCCGATTGACGACGGCGGTGTTGGTGCTGCTGGTAGCGATCGCAGCGTTCGGCTTGGTGGTGGCGGAGGTTGCGCTGGCAGAGAGCCGACAAGCCATTCTGCAACTCCCGATTGGTGACCAAATCATCCCGCAAATAGGGTTGGATAAACGTGGTGCCCGACAACCGCCGGTTTGCCTCATAGCCCAGCAACGGCTGTTCGGCCAACATGGCGCGTAACAGGTTGTCATGCCGTTCTCCCACCTGAAACGCCTCCGACCACCGCCCGCCAGAGGTGAGCAAGCCCCGCAAAATTAAATAATTCAGCCCTACTTTGTCCGGCAAGGTGACCGCGAGGTCATAGGCCGCTTGAGCAATGGCAATCCCTTGTTGAAAGTCCCGTGCCATTTGGTAGAAAGTGGACAAATGGCGCATGATTTCCAGGTTGTTGGGATTTAAGCGGTTGCACAGCGTCATCAATTGCGCCCCCACCGACCCAACGCGCATTTCGTGTCCCACCTTCACCGCAGCGATAAATATGGTGGTGGCTAATTTGACCCAAATCTGTTGTTCGGGGGTGAGTTCTTGGCCGCTAAAGGTTAGGTTATCTTTGTTGGTGCCTGTGGCGATCGCGTCGGGGCGGCGGATGTGGGGCAACAAGCGATCGACCGTGGCAGTTACGAAGGCTACGGTGTCAGGATGGACGGGATTGAGCAGCAGTAATTGTTCCAAGACCTCCAGCACTAGGGGGATCGGTAACGCCTCTGCCTCCGTCAACATGGGGATCACGTCTAGGTCAGCCAGTTCGGTTTCCCCCAGGGTTTGGGTTCGCAAGCCCAACCGGACAATTTGCAAGCTGTTGTCTAAATCCAGGGGGTTGGCTTCCCGTAAATATCGCCGCACCACCAACGCCAGCAATACCTCTCCCTGTTGCTCTAGCCATACCGCTTCTGTGTGCAACACGGCTGCCAAGTCCAGTGTCCATTGCTCCACCTGTTCTGGTGTGCCCTCCAGCATTGGAGCCATCCAAACCGATTGCGCCGCCTCTTCCTGATCTTGTAACAGCAAGGCTAAGCCTAAATACCAATAGGCAGAAATTTGGCTGGGGTCATCGGCGATCGCGGACTCTAACAAACTGGCCGCCGTGGCATAATCACGCTGATGGAGGAGAGCTAAGGTTTGGGGCAGGACATCGCTCGCAGTGGTCATCGCAGTGGCTAGGTGAAGATAATGTGGATGGGGCAAGCAGGACATTCTATCCGCAGAACCCCGCAGATCCCCTTATGGTTACTATCATGCCCATTTTTGCGAATCCGCAACCCTAGGACGGCAAAGCACACATGAGATTCACCCTTAGCTCCCAACTGGCCTTAGCTCCCAACTGGAGTCGGTGACGGATTGAGCAGGTCTTGCATGGCTTGATCCAGATCTTTGAGCTTGATGGGTTTGGCGACGTAGGTGTTAGCTCCTGCACTGATGCAGCGATCGCGATCGTCGGGGAAGGTCAAGGCGGTGACGGCGATAACTGGAATCGTGCTCAGTTGTGGGTCGTGCCGCATGTGGCGAATCGCTTCTACCCCATCCATCCCCTGCATTTGGATGTCCATCAGAATTAAATCGGGGTGATGGCTACGGGCAATGGCGATCGCCTCCTGTCCATTCCGCGCTACCAACATCTCATAGCCTTTAACCTCCATATAAGCCAGCATCGTGGCAATGTTGGCTTCATTGTCCTCAACCAACAAAATCAGGGGTGCCTGACTAGGGGAAGCGGGGAGGGAGGGAGGGGATGCGATCTCGTGGGGTATCTCGTTAGGCATAACCGGAATGGAATTTGGGAGGGGAATTTGGACGATAAAACAACTTCCTTGACCCACTTGGCTGCTGACATGGACAGTTCCCCCATGCAGTTCCACCAATCGGGCAACAATTGTTAACCCCAACCCTGTGCCTTCGTGCTGACGGTTAAGGGCACCATCCAGTTGGGTAAACGGTTTAAACAGACGTGGCAATTGATCCGAGGGGATGCCGATACCTGTATCGCTAACTCGGAATTCCAGCCAGTGGGTTGAAGCTGTGACTGGATTGGTGACTGGATTGGTGACTGGATTGCTAACTAGATGGTTAGACGGATAGCTAGGTGGATGGCTAGACACTGGAACAGTGGGATGCGGCCACCGATGATCTACGGGCGGAGTGGAAGGAGACGGTTGGGCCTGTGTCTGGAGATGCACTGCCAAGCTGACGCTACCGCCGTTGGGAGTAAATTTAACGGCGTTGTTGAGTAAATTGACAAGGATTTGGCGCAGACGCTGACCGTCCACCTCTAGGGAGGGCAAATGGGGGGGCATGGTGGCAGTGAGCCGAATCTGCTTGGCTTCTGCGAGCGGTTGGGTGATGTTCAAGCAGATTTGACACAATTCATTAATGTTGTGGGGGGCGCGTTGCAGACTGAATTTGCCAGCCGCCATACTGGTTAAGTCCAAAATATCGTTAATCAATGCCAGCAGATTTTGACCACTGCGATCGATGGTGTGTAAGGCTTCAATTTGCTCAGGGGTGAGTGACCCAAATACAGCTTCCAACAAACTTTCGGTCATGCCCAATACGGCATTTAAGGGGGTGCGTAATTCATGGCTCATGGTGGCCAGAAATTCATCTTTGAGCCGATTGGCACGGGCGAGTGCTTGGTTGGAAATGCCCAGTTGTTGGTTGGTGGCTTGCAGTTCGGCTTGGCTGGCTTGGAGGGCGGCAGTGCGTTTGATGACTTTAGCTTCTAGGGATTGGTTTAATTCTTGGAGAGCTAGGGTGGCTTGTTTGTAATCGGTTACGTCCCGAATCATTACCAACACTTCCTGGGGGTTGAGCGGCATGATCCGCACTTCTTCATAACGCAAGTCGCCATTGATGTCTAAGGCTTGTTCATATTGCTGCAAACAATTACAGGCGATCGCTTGACGGGCAACCTCTAAGCGTTGCTCGGCTAGGTCGCGCGGCAATACATCATAGAGTGCAGGCTCGTCGGTGTTGGCGTTGGGTAATTTCACTTGTACGGCATTCCCAGCCAAGATGTCGTGGTAATGGCCATCAAGATCCATCCGAATCAATAAATCCGGAATTGCGGTAATGATGGCGCGATTGGTGGCTTCACTCTGTTCTAAGGCGTGGATGGTTTCAATTTGTTCGGTAATGTCCCGCACCATAAACAATGCTTCATCTACCCCACATTTGATCACTCGAACTTCTTCGTATTGGCTGCGATCGCCGACGGCTGTCACTTGTTGATAGACTTGCAGTTCTCCGGTTCGTAACGCCCGATCTAAGGCATGTTGTTGCCGTTGTGCCAATTCTGGCGGCAAAAAATCATGCATCCATTGGCCGATGGGATTATAACTTTGTGGCACCACGTCAATTTCTCGGTGGGTGGTCAAAAAAGCGCGATACACCCCATCAGCTCCCACCCGAAACATCATGTCTGGAATGGCGGCTAGGACGGCGCGGTTGGTGGCTTCATTGCATACAGCACGTTCGTCAATCTGTTCCCCAACATCATGTTCCCCACCATATTCCCCAACATATTTCTCACCAAACTTGTTTTTCTCACCAAATTTGGCTTTCTCACCAAAGTTGTCAATATATTTGTCAGCACTTTGGCTGTTGGTCTGTTGTCCAGTCTGATGCCGCCGTTGGCAGGTTGGCAGATTGGTGATGTGCTGCTGGAGACGTTGTTGCTGCAACACTCGTTCGATGGTTGTCTGCAATCGCAATGGGGTAATCTGCGGTTTGACTAAATAATCCATTGCGCCTAGGTGCATTGCCGCTAGGGCGATCGCGTCTGCGTCTAGCGGAATCAACACAATGATGGGCAGTGGGGTCGGTTCGGAAAACGCACTAATTGCCCGCAGAAAATCCAAGCCCTCGCCATCTGTGAGCTGGGAGTTGAGCAAAACGATGTCAGGGTTGCGCGATCGCCAAAGCTGTAGCCCTACCGCTAAGCTATCCACTGGCCAAACATCATAGGTAGACTCCGGATGACTGTGGGCAGCCAAATACGTTTGGTAGGTTTGGCGATCCTCAGCATTCCCATCTAGGAGCAAGATGCTTGCCATAACTAAACCGCAGCAGGGAGTGGATGGATGAGGAGCATCAGCCGCAATGAGACAAGGATAAGAATGATCAATGGTTAGAATCTATTTGTCAACCGTTTCTGGCACCGTAGCAAGCAATACTGGACAAACACACTCTTAGAGACTGTTTGAAAAGTGTCTGGCGGTTAAAACCGCGACTACATGAACAAAGTCCGCCTACGCGGACTGAAGAAAATCAAGGGTTTCCATAACCTGCGTAGGCAGGTTTTGTCCGTATAGCCGCGACTTCAGTCGCCAGGGCTACATCAAATAGGGCTTTTAAAACACACTCTTAGACGGCCTCGTATTACCCATTTTTCCCTAAACCTCTGGTCAAGACAAGAGTCTGGCAAAGCTGTCTCACCAGCCAGCCAGCCGCGAAACCGTCTGTCTAGGTTTCAAAGGACTTTTAATACATTGATCAATACGCTCAAGGATCAATGCGCTCAAGTTGCCGATCGCTGAATAGTGCAAAACACTCCTGAAACCTTTGCGGCTCAAGCATGTCACGGGAGGCAACCATGGTGAATCGAGCTGCGATTCAGTTGGGGTCTCACACGCATTTACAACGCCTGATCCAGAGTACAAGTGCTGTAATGACTGGATAAGTCACGCACTGAAACAATCATGCCGGATAACTATAAATAATCTGGGAAGATCGTGATTAATTTAACGTTACAGTGTCAGCAGTACGGAAAACACCCGATATTTATCCCTACATTGATCGGGGAGACGACTTAAAGCTGGCTTAGGATCGTTGATATGTACTATTAGAATCAGCTTCTCCCGTCCCATGCCTCAACCTTCCCCCCAGTGGCAACTTCCCAGCGCGATCGCCCCTCCAGACTGGTTTGTGCAAGCCGTGCGGCAGGTGGTTCCGGATGCTAAGGGTGGCTATCTGGCGCGGGTGTTGTGGCAACGGGGGATCAGCCAAGCTGATACCTTGGCGGGATTTTTGCAGCCAGACCAGTACCAACCCACCAGCCCCTTTGCCTTTGGCGAAGAGATGACTTGGGCGGTGGAGCGGTTGCAACGGGCGCGGGATGTGGGCGATCGCGTTGCCATCTGGGGCGACTTTGATGCCGACGGCATTACCGCCACCGCTGTCTTGTGGGAAGGCTTAGGGCAATTCTTCACCCCCCAAACCCAACTCACCTACTACATTCCCAACCGCCTGACCGAATCCCATGGACTCTCGCGCAGCGGGTTAGAGCAACTGACGGCGTGGGGCTGTCAACTCATCGTCACCTGCGACACAGGCAGCACCAACCTAGACGAAATCGACTATGCGCGGCACTTGGGCATGGATGTGATTGTCACCGACCACCACACCCTGCCTGCCCAACGCCCCCAGGTCACCGCCATCCTCAATCCCCGCTACCTCGCCCCGGAACATCCGCTGTATCACCTGTCTGGCGTGGCCGTGGCCTACAAATTGGTCGAAGCCCTGTACCTGACGCTGCCGGACGTACCGCAGCAACCCGTGGATCACTTGCTGGAATTGGTGGCGATCGGGCTGATTGCCGATCTGGTGCAGTTAACTGGGGATTGTCGCTATCTGGCGCAACGGGGGTTGACGCGCTTGCAAGGCTTGAGCCAGGAGAAACACCGCCGACCGGGTGTGGCGCGGTTGTTGGAACTGTGTCAACGGGCGGGCGATCGCCCCACCGACATCTCCTTTGGCCTTGGCCCCCGAATCAACGCGGTCAGCCGCATCCAAGGCGATGCCCACTTTTGCGTCGAACTGTTGACCAGCCGCGATCCCGTCCGCTGTCGCCACCTCGCCGAACAAGCCGAAACCCTCAACGCCCGCCGCAAAGCCCTGCAACGGGATGTTTTGCAACAGGTTACCGCCCAGCTCACCCAACTCGACCTCTCAACCACCAGCGTCATTGTTCTCGCCGAAGTCGGTTGGCCTGTGGGCATCCTCGGCATCGTCGCTGGCCAGATCGCCCAAGAGTATGGTCGCCCAGTGATTTTGTTGAGCATTGAGGAGGGAAGGGAGGAGAGCGTGGGTGAGTCGGTGAGTGGGTGGGTCAGTGAGCAAGGAGAGACCGGACATCAATCCAGTGAAACCGCTTCACCCGCTCACCCACCGACTCTCCCACCCACCCACTCCCCTACTCCCACCCCCCTCGCCCGTGGTTCCGCCCGTTCCTACGGCAGCATTGACCTCTACCAAGTGGTGAACAATCAGGCGCATTTGTTGCAGAGTTTTGGCGGACATCCCCTCGCGGCGGGGTTGAGTTTGCCTGTGGCGAATATCCCCATCTTTACCGAGGCGATCAATCGGGACTTGCGAGAACAGCCCGGATTGCAGGCGGCACTGTTGAATGGGGCAGCGGTGCAAGCGGATTTGGTGGTGACGGTGGCGGAATTAGGGCAAGACCTGTTCCGGGAACTGAAGTGGCTGGAACCGTGTGGCATTGGCAATCCGGTGCCCCGCCTGTTAATTCAGAATTGTTGGTTTGACAACGTATGGAACAAAAACATCACGGATTGGCGCAACAACAAATTGCGCTACATCCGCACCGGATTTGAACTGTGGGATGAGTCGATTGGCGGAGGGGAGGCGATCGCCCCCAGTGGTGCAGGTTTTCCCGGCCTGTGGTGGGGACATTACCAAGACGAACTGCCCACCGGTCGCTGCGATGCCCTTGTGGAACTGGACTTCGACACGTTCAAGAAACGCTACCAAGTCCGCCTGATCGCCGTCCGCCCCACCACCAGCCAACTCAACCACACCCCCCAATCCAACTGGGTACTCGACCTCCGCCCCACCCACTCACTCACTCTCCTACCCACCCGCCCACTCTCCCCTCACCATCCACCATCCACCATCCACCATCCA
>CAZJZR010000093.1:0-9517 GCA_964550475.1 uncultured bacterium | reverse complement strand
AGTATTCCCGAAAATTATCAATACGACCATCAACTAAATATTTTTCACATGATTGATCCAGTGAGGCTCCGGAATCAATGCCGAAATTAATGTTCCTGAATTGAATGGATGTTCCCGAATTTTAGTTGAACTTTTCCCTATACGCCAATCTTTATAGCAGTTTTCACATGTACGCGGCACAGATGATTAATCTAAACTGACTTTGGCTAGGAGGTTGAGTGATGTGGGCTATACTCACACCACCGCAAGCGGCTCTATGCCAATCTTGCCGAGACTAAATCTTAAGTTCTGAATTTTGATGCAAGGTAACCATTCACATTCCCCTATGGAAAAGTGTTGTGGGCTAGGCCCGCTTGTTTCTCCCCTGACGGGGAGTAAACGGTGACGATGCAATTGCCCTAGGGGCGAGAGGGTATGTGGAGGCGGGATGGAGGGGCGATCGCCCAAGTATTGCTCCATTCTCCCCAATCGGTTGAAAAACAGGCTAAATTTTCGTCAGAGATAATCAAATCAATCATGTAAAGATTTACGAACGATGCCGGAGACCGGATCCACTGCAATTTAGGTTGTCGGGGAATCCTGACATTGCGGGTTCTAATTCACTGCCAGATCGGCTTGGCGAGTTGCAGAAAAATAATATCCCTGCGATCGGTGTAGAGACTGGGGATTCTGTTATGGGCTGTGAGGTTATGCCTTCAGGTGTGACTTCACAGCCAGACCCTTCTGATGAAGTTTTGCGAGTTGTAGGCGTAGTTTTGTTATTGAATGAGCAACTTGTTGAATGGGCAACTCTAGTCAAAGTTTCTCGGCTCAACCTGCCCGTATAGACATCTATCGCTATGGTGGATATCTATCGCTATGGCTTAGATCAATGCCAGAACCCATAAACGTCTGGGATGGGCTAGCTGGTTGGTAAAGCTAGGGGGGAAACCTTACAGCCTCCGACATAATGCCATGTCCCTACCCCAATGTCCCTATGAGTAGCGGTGAGGGAACATACAGGTGGGGATCCATATATTAACTTGCATATCCTGAAGGGTTACACACTGTCTACGTAGATTAGGAAAACCTTTGATTTGATTGCGTCTGCCTTGCGTCTGCCTACCTAAACTGCGACCTACACCACCAAACTGCGACCTACACCACCTCAAGTGGTCATATAGCCACGAACCATAACACGAACTATAAAGACCCTAACTACAAAGCTAACTACAAAGCTATCTATAAAGTTATTTGTTAAGCTGCTATCGTTGTAACACCTGAGTTGGCGGAAAACAGTCCGCCGAGATCAGCGATTAGCAAGTAGGGGAACCAGAACTGCGGATTTGTGGAACAGACCACAGTGACTTGCCCCGATATTCCCCACAATGCCAACTGAAGGTTTGTAATTGATGCAGCGTTTACACATTGCACATATCTGTATGTATAAACGTATTGCACATATAAACGTTAAGTGCAAAATTAGAGGGAGAAAAGTAATTGGAAAGTAACTCAACACCTCAAATGCCGGAGATGGCAGTAGATATGGCTAACCTAGAAGAAGATTCTATTGAACAAAATGTTGCGGCGGCTGATGAACAAACTGCCGATGCAGCCACATTAGAAACGGGGGAATCCGTTGCGGATGATCTCGGCTTAGATGAATCCTTGCAAGCGGAAGGAGACGTTGAAGGCAGCTTGGATGCAGCCTTGGCAGAGGAGCTGACCAGTAAAATTACGGAGCTGACCCAGCAGATTGATTCCTTAAAGGCACAGCTTGAGGAACGCTCCAGTCAATATATGCGATTAGTGGCTGACTTCGAGAATTTCCGGCGACGGACGCAGCGAGAAAAAGAGGAGCAAGAGCAACAGATTAAGGGGACGACCCTGACCGAATTGTTGCCCGTGGTCGATAACTTTGAGCGGGCTAGGGCACACATTAAACCCCAAACCGAAGGGGAAATGGGCATCCATAAGAGCTATCAGGGGGTGTATAAGCAATTCGTGGATAGCTTGAAGCGGTTGGGGGTTGCCCCGATGCGTCCAGAAGGCCAAGAATTTGATCCCAACTTACATGAAGCAGTGATGCGGGAGCAAACGGCTGAGTATGCTGAGGGTGTGGTAATGGAAGAGTTGGTACGGGGTTATTTGTTGGGCGATCGCGTCCTCCGTCATGCCATGGTGAAAGTTGCCGCTGCTCCTGACCCCGTGGTAACCTCTGAGGGAGACGGTTCTGAGGATGCGTCGGCAACTTAAATGCTTCTGCGACTGAGATCCTATGAGATCCTAAGATCTGATTTGAGTTGCTAATTGTTACTAAATTTGATACTTCCATGGTTTGGAAGGTTAAGTTATTCAAGGGGTACAGTTGCAATACAGAAATAGTTCGCTGATCATTTCGCTGACTCGGCTATTCATCGCAAACTCGCATCCCTCGGATGTCCTAATTCTTCAATTACGCAGCATCCAGCAGATTCTTCAGATTTTCAGGTTTGCCTGTTGGTTCAAGTGGAATCATGCTGACGAATGCATGGCATGGCTTGTTGTGCTCGGAATCTAATCTGAATCAGCAGACTGGGTTGCATAATGCAACCCATCCTTACAGGATCGCAGGGGATACCAGGTTGGGTAATGCGTACATCTAAGCACAACTTCAGGTCTTGGCTTAACCTAGTGTTATTCAATCACCTAAGGTTATTCAATGACACTGTTATGCTGTGTTATTCCAGTGGTGGTTCTCTCGACCCGATTAATAGTCCTGATTGATTGGTTTGGTTGCTTCGGTTTTCTTACTTACAGTTTCTTACTTACAGCACTTGGCATCTCTATAAAGCACAGCTAATCTAATGCAAAATCATTGAGGGCAAAATTATCATCGGGTGGACGGTTGAATGGAGTGGGTTACGGCTCAGCCTACCGCAAACGGGGGGAGATTCAACTGACTGACTCAAAGGACTGAAACTCAACGGACTGAAGAAATTGCTCAAAAATGATTCGCTAACTAGAGATTATCTCAGCAGCTTTGGTTAGTATGGCATTAGATTCTGTCAGGTTAAATCTTGTTAACGCACTAACCGTTATTTGCAGTTATTTGTAAGTTAATAGTTTGTACTTTTCCATTTTGTTTAGATATACCTCAGTTCCTGCACACCTTTACTACCGCTAGATATGGGAAAAGTTATTGGTATCGACTTGGGCACCACAAACAGTTGTGTAGCTGTTTTGGAGGGTGGTCAGCCTCAGGTTATTCCAAACTCAGAGGGCGGTCGCACAACTCCGAGTATGGTGGGTTTTGGCAAAGCAGGCGATCGCTTAGTCGGGCAACTGGCTAAACGGCAAGCTGTAACCAATGCTGAAAACACGATCTACAGCATCAAGCGATTTATTGGTCGTCGCTGGGAAGATACGGAGGAAGAGCGTTCCCGAGTCCCTTATAACTGCGTGGCAGGGCGGGATAACACCGTGGATGTGCAGGTGCGCGGACGCACGTATACCCCGCAGGAAATTTCAGCCATGGTCTTGCAAAAGCTGAAGCAGGACGCTGAGAACTATCTAGGCGAAACGGTGACCCAAGCCGTAATTACTGTTCCGGCTTACTTTACCGATGCCCAGCGTCAGGCCACTAAGGATGCAGGTACCATCGCAGGCTTAGAAGTTTTACGGATCATTAACGAACCCACTGCTGCGGCCTTGTCCTACGGGCTGGATAAGCAAGATCAAGAGCAGCGGATTTTAGTATTTGACCTAGGTGGTGGCACCTTCGACGTATCCGTCCTGCAACTAGGGGATGGTGTGTTTGAAGTTAAATCCACCGCTGGTAACAACCATTTGGGTGGTGATGACTTTGATAACTGCATTGTGTTGTGGATGATTCAATGCTTCCGAGAAACTGAAGGCATTGATTTGGCCGTCGATAAAATGGCACTGCAACGGTTACGGGAAGCGGCAGAAAAAGCCAAGATTGAACTCTCCAGCATGAGTTCCACCTCAATTAACCTCCCCTTCATTACCGCCGATGAAACGGGACCGAAGCATTTAGAAATGGAGTTGAGCCGCTCCAAGTTTGAGGAATTAGTCAATCCCCTCGTGGAAGCCACCATTGAACCTGTGGTTCAAGCCATTAAGGATGCAGACATGACGGCTGAAGAGGTGGATCGGATCATCCTAGTCGGCGGTTCAACCCGGATTCCGGCTGTCCAAGAGGCCATTCGCAAATATTTTGGGGGCAGAGCACCCGATCGCTCTGTTAACCCCGATGAAGCGGTTGCCCTAGGAGCGGCAATCCAGGGTGGTGTGATTGGTGGCGAAGTCAAAGACCTGCTGCTACTGGATGTGACCCCCTTGTCATTGGGGATTGAAACCCTAGGGGAAGTGTTCACCAAAATCATTGAACGCAACACAACGATTCCCACCAGCAAGAACCAAACCTTCTCCACCGCCACTGATGGCCAAACAACGGTCGAGATCCATGTGCTTCAGGGCGAACGTGCCATGGCCAGGGATAACAAGAGCCTCGGTAAGTTCTTGCTGACGGGCATTCCCCCCGCTCCCAGAGGCGTACCCCAAATTGAGGTGTCCTTTGACATTGATGCTAACGGGATTTTGAAAGTGTCGGCGCGTGACAGAGGCACAGGTCGCCAACAAAGTATTAGTATTAGCAACACGGGCGGTTTAAGTTCCACGGAAGTAGAACGGATGCGCCAAGAAGCGGAGGTGTTTGCTGATGAGGATACCCGTCGGAAGGTTCTGGCTGATTTGAAGAACCAGTCCGAAAGCTTGATCTACAGCTATCAGGTCACGATTAAGGAAAATGGTAATTTGATCAGTGAGGCGTTGAAGCAAAAGGCCAAGCAAGAGGTTATGGAGCTAAATGCAGCCTTTAACAATCCAGCTTCGTTACCCGACGTGGTGAAAGCCCAAATCGACAACCTCCAACAAACCCTATTTGAGATTGGCGCGGCGGTTTATCAGGCTAGCGAACAGATGGCTCCAGAAGAAAGGCCAACGGTTATCAGTCCGACCAATGCGGCTAATGGTCAAGTTGCGATGGATGATAGCGAAGATTACGAAGAGTATGGTGACCCAACGGTTACGGCTGACTATGAAGCTGTTGAGTAATCGGTGAGTAACGGGTAGGTCAGTAGTGAACCAGTTGTTCCCAGATCTGCACTCAACGCTTAATTCAACTTGGAGCGTGTCTGGTTATGGCTATTCGTTATCCTCATGCTCTATCACTAATCCTCTCAGACAGTCATTTGATTGCCTCTGGGTTCATCCTGCTCTCATCACCCTACCCAGCGATGCGGCTGACAGAAAACATCCGGTCTGCGGTTAGATTTGTTTACTGATCGGGCGATCGCGCAACTGTAATACTGCTTATTGACTCGATTGACTCACGATTAAATTGACTCACGATTAAAGTGATTAATTTAGAGTGATTAAGTGATGACCAGTTGACGGCTCTAGCCTTGCCCACCACGCCCCTGCCCCAGTAGAATCACCATCTGTGTGTGGTCGTCTGTGTATGGTCGTCCTTGCTCCTAAGTACGGCAAAGGAACGGTTATCTGAACTTCCATTCCAGCCCAATCCTCAGTACGATAATTGGGGAATGAAATTGGGGGATTAATTTGGTTTTAGAGTTTTAGCGAATTCCTTCCCTCACAGCGTAGTAACCCGTTACGATAGTGAAATTGCGATTGTTCCTCTCTCCCTTATCCCTGCTGAAGTCCTCTCAATCACCTTCATTCTATGGCTCGCGATTATTATGAAATTCTGGGTGTTGGCCGTGATGCCGACAAAGAGGAAATTAAGCGTGCATATCGTCGCTTAGCCCGGAAGTATCACCCGGACGTGAATAAGGAGCCGGGAGCAGAAGAAACATTCAAAGAAATTAACCTAGCTTACGAAGTGCTCTCTGAACCAGAGGTAAGAGCTAGGTACGATCGCTTTGGTGAAGCGGGGGTTGGCTCTGCGGCAGGTGGCTTCCAAGACATGGGAGACATGGGAGGCTTTGCCGATATTTTTGAAAGCTTCTTTAGTGGGTTTGCGGGTGGCATGGGGCAACCCAACCGCCGCCGGGGGCCGGTACGGGGTGATGACCTGCGCCTAGACCTGAAATTAGACTTCCGGGAAGCCATTTTTGGTGGCGAGAAGGAAATCCGGATCAGTCACTTGGAGACCTGTACGGCCTGTAGTGGCACCGGAGCGAAACCCGGTACTCGCCCCCGTTCCTGCTCCACCTGTGGTGCCACTGGACAGGTACGACGGGCGACTCGCACGCCCTTTGGCAGCTTCACGCAGGTTTCGGTTTGTCCGGCCTGTAATGGCACGGGGCAGGTGATTGAGGATAAGTGCGAGGTCTGTAATGGCAATGGCCAAAAACAGGAAAACAAGCGGCTGAAAATCACCATTCCGGCTGGGGTGGATAATGGCACGCGCTTACGGGTATCTGGCGAAGGAGATGCAGGTGAGCGGAGCGGTCCTTCTGGGGATTTGTACGTTTATTTATTCGTCAACGAAGACACCGATTTCCAACGGGATGGGATCAATATCCTGTCGGAAATTCAGGTCAGCTATTTACAAGCGATTTTGGGTTGTCGGTTGATGGTGAATACGGTGGATGGGGAGGAAGAACTGACCATCCCGCCCGGAACCCAACCCAACACCGTTCTAACCTTGGAAGGGCGTGGTGTGCCTCGGTTGGGTAATCCCGTCAGTCGGGGGGATCATCTGATTACCGTGCAAATTGAAATTCCCACTCGGATTACCCAAGAGGAGCGGGAATTGCTGGAAAAATTGGCGAAAATTCGTGGCGATCGCCTCGGTAAAGGGGGCTTAGAAGGATTCCTCGGTGGGTTGTTCAGGGGCTAAAGGCATGACACAAACTGTACAACCGCCAGCGGACGCGCAACTGGATTTGCGGGGCACGCCTTGCCCAATTAACTTTGTTCGCACCAAATTGCGGCTAGAGCAACTACATCCGGGCGCATTACTGGAAGTGTGGCTGGATCCGGGTGAACCGATCGAGCAAGTGCCCGATAGTCTGACCATGGCGGGCTATGGGGTTGAGGCGATCGAAGATCATGTGGATTTTTTTGCGGTGCGAGTGCGGCGACCTGTGAATCGAGAGTCTGAGTGTTGAGCGATGCAGGCTCGTGATCAGGCTGTCACTCCGAGTGATCTGCTGTTAGGCACGGTTCTATCCGTACAAGCGAATTACTATTGGGTCAAGTTAGATGGAGATGCAGGCGTGTCAGTCCCCCTAGTTGGCTGTGGGGATGGTGCTGATGCGCCTGTGACTAGCCCGATCACGCTGTTGTGTACACGCCGATCGCGCCTCAAGAAAATTGGTCAGCGGGTGATGGTGGGCGATCGCGTCTGTGTGGAGGAACCGGATTGGCAAGGGGGACGGGGGGCGATCGCCGATGTGTTACCCCGACAGGTGGAACTGGTTCGGCCTGCGATTGTCAATGTGAACCAAATCCTGTTGGTGTTTGCCCTTGCCGATCCGGTGCCGGAACCGCAGCGGTTAACCCAGTTTTTGGTCACTGCCGAAGCCAGCGGTTTGCCGATTTGCCTGTGCTTGAGTAAACGGGATTTGGTGTCGCCAGAGCAGGAGCAGGACTGGCGCGATCGTCTTCAACGGTGGGGCTATCAGCCGATCAGCATCAGCACCACCTTGGGAACGGGGCTAGACGATCTCCACCGCCAACTGCACCAACAGGTTACCGTTGTCTGTGGCCCGTCAGGGGTGGGCAAGTCGAGCTTGATCAACAGCTTGATTCCCTCGGCTCAGTTGCGGGTGGGGGCGGTGTCTGGGAAGTTGGCACAGGGGCGGCATACGACGCGGCATGTGCAATTGCTGGAATTACCGATGGGTGGCTTGTTGGCGGATACTCCCGGTTTCAACCAGCCCGACCTACCCGCCGATCCCGATGCCGTAGCCAATTATTTCCCAGAAATTCGCCACCAGTTAGCGGTGGCGGCTTGTCAATTCAGCGATTGTTTGCACCGGGATGAGGTGGGCTGTGTGGTGCGTGGCGATTGGGAACGATACCCCCAGTATTTGGATTTGTTAGAGACAGCGATCGCCCGACAGGCGGAACTGGAGCAGCGGCGCGATCGCGAAGCTGCCGTTAAAGTGAAAACCAACCGTAGTGGCGAACAGTATTATGAACCGCGCCTAGAGTTAAAAAAATACCGTCGGCCATCCCGACGCAGCCAACGGCAGATACAGCACGATTTACACGAGGAACCCGACGATGACTAACCCCACGCCCCCAGCCAACGGATCTGCGTCCCGGCCCAACCCCAACGGTCTCAGTCCGGAACAATACGCTCGCTTACGTGCCGAGGCCGTTGCCCCCTATCGCGGCTTGCGCCAATTTATTTATGTGGTGTTTGGCGCATCGGGATTTATTGGTGCGGTGGTATTTTTAGCCCGGTTGTTGGCGGGGAATGATGTGGCTGAAGCGTTACCCAACTTCGGCTTACAGGTGGGAGTGGTCGCTTTGATGGTGTGGTTGTTTCGGTTAGAACAACGGGGACGGCAATCGCGTTAGAGGCGATGCGATGGCGATCCAACGATTTGTTGGCTTTACTCCGTTGGCTTCGACTTCGCTCCGTTGGCTTCGACTTCGCTCAGCCAACGGAGCATAGCCGGAAGGCGTGCCTTGAGCGTAGCCGGAAGGCGTGCCTTGAGCGTAGCCGGAAGGCGTGCCTTGAGCGTAGCCGAAAGGCACACCCCCCAAGGACAATTCTTATTTCTTGGGAAACCAATCGGGGAATTCGGTTTTCAAGTCGTTGGTCAGTTGTTCAAGTGCGTGGTCCGTTAACATTTTCTCTGCGAGGCCAGCCCCAGCTTTTTCCGCGTCTTGCATCAATTTGGGCATCAGTTCCACCATCTTTTTGCCAATGGGGGTACGGGTGAAGCGGAGAATTTCTTCCAATTCATTCAGGTTGAAGTGCTGACCGAAGATCGGTACCAACAAGGTTTCTAAACTCTCATAGGTCATCCAGGTTTTGATCCGACGATACCAAAACTGCTGTAACCGCTGTTTTTCGTCATCCCGCAGCGATCGCTCCAACATGACTTCGGCAAACGGTTCATACGCCTCAGTTGCCTCTTTGGCCGCACTGTTATAGGTGTACTCCATGTACTCCGGACTGATTTGCGTCCGGATCAGTTCACGGATGGCGCGTTCATGGCGGGGGGTCTAGTTTGATCTGCGAGTACTCTTGACGTTGCACAAGATGTTGTAGGGTGCTGTGGGAGATGCGAATCCCAGTTAGCAGCTCAAGATCGATTTCAGCATTCTGATAGGAGGCATTGGCACTTACGAGCAGGGCACACTTCTCAAAATACGGACTCCACCGAGTGCCTGCTTTGACTTGTAGTTGCTTGGCTTGGGCAGTACTCAAGTGCAATTTGCCTAAAGTGCTGCTCAAGGTACGTTGTTTCCCACTCCTTGTGTTAGTCGCGGTAAAGTACCCATAGTTTAAACATGATGCGTTACGGCTGAAGCCTAACGCATCCTA
>CAZJZR010000092.1:0-9527 GCA_964550475.1 uncultured bacterium | reverse complement strand
CTATGCATCCACAGTCCGTCCCTTTTGCGGGAACAGTCCGGCTGGTTTGAACTGCAAGAACACAATAATTAAGGCAAACACCATCACTTTCGCCATGCTGGTGGTGGCGAAGAAGGTGAAGAAATCGGCTAGGGGTTTGATGGACGCTGTGGCTAAGGCGAGGGTGCCAGAGCCAATCAGGTAATTGGCGGTACCGATCGCCATCGCCGCCACGATACTACCGACCAACTTACCAACACCGCCAACGACCACCACCATGAAGGTGTCCACAATGTAGTTCTGTCCTGTATTGGGGCCTACCGAACCCAGTAAGGTAATCGCACAACCGGCCACGCCAGCCAAACCGGAACCAATGGCAAAGGTGAGTGCATCGACGGTTTTGGTGGGAATGCCTAAACACGAACTCATGGAGCGGTTTTGGGTGACGGCACGAATCCGTAACCCCCAGGCCGAACGGTTGAGGAAGAAATACAGGCAAAGCAAGCAGGCAATCGTCAGCGCAATGATGAACAGACGGGCATAGGGAAACTGGAAATTACCCAGGGGAATGCCGCCGCGCAGCCAAGTGGGCGCAGTTACGTCCACGTTTTGGGCACCGAACCACGGTTTGGTAACCGCTAGCTTGAAGGTTTGACCCAGCAGGATACTGGTGGCGATCGCGATCCCGGCAGAAATCGGTAACATCACAATGATGCTCCATGTCCGAATCCGTTGCCAGTCTGCCCGTCGGCCTAAAATCCACATTGCCCCAAAGAACAGCAAGCAGAACAGCACAATCACCGACATTAACTGCCAACTGACGCTACGGACGAACTGTTGCAGAATTAAACTTACGCCCCAAGTCGCCAACAACGTTTCCAAAGGCCGACCGTAGAGGAAGCGGATCACACCCCGTTCTAGCAACACGCCCACTAACCCTGCCACAATAAACGCCGCAATCAGGGCAAAGAAAATGTAGCTCTCGTAGAAAATGCCGCCCATGGGTTTGAAGATATTCTGCACCACAAAGGTGGTGTAAGCACCCAGCATCATCAACTCGCCGTGAGCCATGTTAATCACGCCCATCAACCCAAAGACAATCGCCAGTCCCAGGGCTGAGACCAGCAACACGGCTCCAATACTCAATCCGTTAAAAATTACATCTAGCATTCTGCCAATTTCCTCACTCCTGATCTGCTGAGGCTTCCAGCCTTCCCACTCCCCGACCCAGGGATCAACGATGACTTAGGGAGGCGACTTAATAAACCATCAGCTTAGGAGGTTCCCATCATTGCATTTGGTAGTTTAGATTACAAAACGTCCAAACAAACGATCTCACAGCGTGGTTGACAGCCGCTTATGGTTACATGGAGCTTTCACAGGGTACGGTTCTTTGTCAACCGACAACAGTACAATATTGTAATAAGTCAGGTGTATAAGTCAGCTATATAAGTCAGGTGTATAAGTCAGGTCACAGTAGAATCGAAGCTCTACGTAGCAACTGCATGTCAAGCCGATTCGGTTTCGACCCATCTGTTCACATTAATTTGATTTGTCTTAGATCCCAAGCATTCCAGCTACTGTAAACATCAAACGCTGACTGCTAACGCGAAAACCGCACCAATCTAAGCAGTATCTTTTTTAACATCATGGTTCACCCACCGTTTAGGTTGTCATGATCCAGACTGGGCTGATTGGAATCATCGGACTCATGAGTCTCCTTGCGCTGCTCCTGTACTTGTATGGGTTGGGTGGTGTGCTGATTGGCGTGTTGTTAATTGGGCTAACTCGGTGGGTAACGCTGCGATCGCGCCCATCAGACTCCCCACCACCTATCAGTCCAACCAATGTTCCGTTGATTGAGATTAACGACGATCAGCCCATTCCCACCCCAGAGCTGGACATACAACTCAGCGACTTCAAAGAATTTGTTGATCGCCTGCCCATCCCAGCGTTTATCAAAGACGCAGACAGCAAAACTGTTTATGTCAACCCCTACTATGAATCCATGTTTGGGCGAGGATGGGTTGGCAAAAGTGTCTGGGATTATTTCCCCGAAGCAGTTGCCCGACAAATGGTTGAGGATGATCAAGCTGCACTGCAACAGGGGATTCACCAAATTACCGAGGGCGTGCCCGTCCCTGACGGCAGTGGACGCATCTTCCGGACAATCAAATTTCCCCTATACCGTAATGGACAACCGGCATTGTTAGCTGGATGTGGCACAGATGTTACCGAAGGTAAACTAGCTGAAGCCAACGTAGAACGGATCAATGCCCAACTTCTGATTGCCAACACTGAACTGCATTATCGCCAGCGCAATATGCAGTTATTACTAGAACTGACTAATGCGTTGCAAACCTGTTCCAGTCTCCCAGAAATATCCACTGTAATCACCCAATTCATTCAGCAATTGTTTCCCCAATACGCTGGATTATTATCTTTCGCAGTTTCACCAAATCAAGACTTTCAGATATTTGCTACTTGGGGCGTATCTCCCGATATTGCTAATCTAAAAACAGTGCCATGCCAAGATTGTCCAGCCCACAAAATTCACCAAAATTGTCAGATCAAAATTGGTGGAGACTCTCAGAACAAAGCATCATGGCCAGGGGAACGTTGTACTGAATTATATGCAGATAAGCCGATTTATTCTATCTGTTTTCCGATTTATAGCCTGCTCGTTACTCCAGAGCAAGCCAGAGATAAGATGAAGGGGTTATTACACCTTTATCAGCCTAATGGTAATCCCATTTCTGAAACTATCTTGCAACTTGCTAAAACCACCATTACCTCAATTAATCTCACCTTGACAAATGTGGAATTACGAGAGGCATTACATGAAAAAAGCATTCGCGATCCATTAACATCCTTATTCAATCGCCGCTATTTAGAAGAAACATTGCATCGGGAACTCGCACGGGCAATTCGCGAAAATGAGGTAATCAGCATCTTGGTGATTGATGTTGATCATTTCAAAAAATTAAATGATACCTATGGCCATGCGGCTGGTGATAAAGTCTTGCAAGAATTAGGACAGTTATTGCAATCAAAAGTGCGACAGTATGATATTGCCTGCCGTTATGGTGGTGAGGAATTCGTTCTGGTGTTACCCGGAGTAATCCCAGAAATTGCCTATCATCGGGCTGAAGATATTAGAATTGATTTTGCTAAGCTATATATCTCTTATGCAAACCAAACGATGCAAGCCACGCTATCAATTGGCATTGCAGCGTATCCGATGCATGGCATAACCTATGAAAGTTTGTTTAATGCCGCAGATACTGCCATGTATCTGGCAAAATCGGGTGGCAGAAATCAAGTGATGATTAGCCCTAATACAGAGCAACCATGCAGACTTTAGAAAAACCGACAGAAACCCCTGTTGATGATGGATTAGTGATTGCAGGTCGGCGGTTTCAATCCCGGTTGATGACGGGAACGGGGAAGTACCGTAACTTTGCCGAAATGCAGGCCAGCATTACTGCCAGCGGTTGTGAAATTGTCACCGTGGCGGTGCGACGGGTGCAAACCAATGCCCCCGGTCACGAAGGCTTGGCCGAAGCCTTGGACTGGTCAAAAATTTGGATGTTGCCCAATACTGCTGGTTGCCAAACAGCGGAGGACGCGGTGCGGGTGGCGCGGCTGGGGCGGGAAATGGCTAAACTGCTGGGGCAAGAAGATAACAATTTTGTCAAGTTGGAAGTGATTCCAGATGCCAAATATTTGCTGCCAGACCCGATTGGGACGCTACACGCGGCAGAACAATTGGTAAAGGAAGGGTTTGCTGTGTTGCCCTACATCAATGCGGATCCGTTGTTGGCCAAACGACTGGAAGAAGTGGGTTGTGCCACTGTCATGCCCTTGGGTTCGCCGATTGGCTCTGGGCAGGGGATTAAGAATGCTGCCAATATTCAAATTATTATTGACAATGCCCAAATTCCAGTGGTGGTGGATGCGGGCATTGGTTCGCCTAGCGAAGCCGCTCAGGCGATGGAGTTGGGTGCCGATGCGTTGTTGATCAATACCGCGATCGCCCAAGCCGGTAATCCCCCCGCTATGGCACGCGCCATGCGCCTCGCCACCGAAGCCGGACGCTTGGCCTACCTGTCTGGCCGCATTCCGGTGAAAGCCTATGCCAGTGCTAGTTCACCGTTGACTGGAGTGATTAATGGGTAATGGGTAATTGGTGATGGGTAATTGGTAATCGGTGATAGGGAAAGTACTGCTTGTTTTATCTTGTTTTATCGTGGGTTGCAATCAACTGAGGAACATGAGACCTGCAAGAACAAGGGGCTTCAGCCCCTTGCCCATCCCTGAACAAATCTGAAAAAGCCAGATCACCCATTACCCATTAGGGAGGAGCGTAAAAATAAAGTACTCATAGTTTAAATACCCATATTAAAGGGCGTATTTCACGTTTGGGGGAGGGGCGGTTAAAACCGCATCTACAAGAACTAAACCCGCCTACGCGGGTTTCAAAGCCCTTAGTCCGCGTAGGCGGACTTTGTTTTTATAGCCGCGAATTCTATTCGCCCGGATGTTCCCCCAATTGTTGGATACGCCCCATATTAAATACCCATAGTTTAAACATGATGCGTGACGGCTGAAGTCTAACGCATCCTACGCTGGGTATTTTATTTATTTGCAGATCCCTTACCAATCACAATTACCCATTACCCATTACCAATCACCCATTACCAATCACCCATCACTAACTACCCCATTAGACTAGACATCCGATCGCCCAACAGCGATGATTAAACAATCATGTCGCGAATTCATCCTATCGGTAACGTGCCTAGTTCTCAATCGCTTTCTTACCAAGTGCGTGTTAGTCCTAAAGCCAAGCACGTCAGCTTGCGGATTTCTGATGTTGGCGAATTGGAAGTGGTGATTCCCAAGGGATTTGATCGTAAGAATATCCCGGAAATCGTCCAAAAGAAACGGCGGTGGATTGAAAAAACAATTGCCAAAGTGAAGGCGGAGCGATCGCGCCTCCAACAAGGTGCCCAAACCTTGCCCCAACAGGTGCAGTTTGCCGCGATCGGTGAAAACTGGCAAATTGAATACGCCCCCAACACCGCCCTGCAAACCCCTGTGCAGGAACTGCCCGATGGTCGGTTAGTGGTGCAAGTTGATATTAACCATCCCTTGTTGGCACAAAACAGTTTACGAGCTTGGCTAGCCTACAAAGCCGAAATCAACCTCATCCCTTGGCTGCGGCGGGTCAGCGAAGAAACGGGATTGTCCTTTAGTCGTGCCTCCGTTCGCCAACAAAAAACGCTGTGGGCCAGTTGTTCCAGCCACAAAAACATCAGCCTCAACCGCAATTTGTTGTTTTTGCCAACAGAGGTGGTGCGCTATGTATTTGTCCACGAACTATGCCACACCCAACACATGAACCACTCCCCCGAGTTTTGGGCATTGGTGCGCCGCTATGAGCCAGACTACGAACATCTGGATGCCCTGCTGAACAAACCGCAACTGTATGTGCCCGCGTGGGCAGAGGTGCCTAAATTAGGTTTGGGATAACCGTTTGACCGCTTTGCTGCTGAGTAACCGATGCGCTTCCGTCAGCAGTTCTGGTATGTGCTGACCGTGCAGGCTAGAACGCAAACAGTCCCTAAAGTCCAATTGCACATCCTCTGGTAGACGTTGACCGGGAAACCAATGGCCGCCATTGCCCAACAAGTTATAGCGGGCGCGACCAAACTCCACCATGTCGTAGGCGATCACTAAATTCCATAACCAGAGCATGATGGGAATATTCACCTGCCCTGGTGTTTCGTGCCAACGGGGTAACCCGATCGCCCAAGTCCTGTACCACTGTTCTGCAAACTCCGCATCCCCGAACCGTTCAGTTAACCGCGCGATCGCCGCATCCTCCAACCGCAGCACAGTCTCACCTAAGTAATCTTCCGCCCGATCCAATAGGGCGATCGCCCGCAAATGCTCATCAAAATCCTGGGGACGTGCCGCCCCCACACTCAAGGTATGCACTTGGGAATGGCTAAGGCAAAACAGATCATTAAACACAATTGGACTGAGCGGGGCACACAGATCCACCAACCGCTGGGACGGTTCATACAGTCGCCCCCCTTTATCCGATGGACTGATGATAAACACCCCCATGTCATGCTGCGTTGCCGCCTCAATCGCAGGCCAATTATTTTGGTTAAAGTAATACCAATGCAAATTGACATAATCAAACTGATCGGAGCGAATTGCCTGGAGAATCACCTCCGTTGGCCCGTGGGTGGAAAAGCCAATAAACCGCACTCGCCCCTGGGCTTGAAACTTCCGCACCACATCCAAACAGCCACCGGGTCGCAGCGTATAGTCCAGCACCTCGGCAGTATTCACCCCGTGCAGTCCCAATAAATCCACATACTCCAACCCCAAATTTGCCAGCGATCGCTCTAAGTTCTGTTCAAACTCCTGAACATTTGCCTTTGGGGAGACCTTAGTTTGCACAATCAACTTTTCGCGCGGTAACCGTGGCAAAAGTTGGCCTAACTGCAACTCCGAAGTGCCATAGCCCCGCGCCGTTTCAATGTGGTTAATCCCGACCTCCAACGCCCGATGGATCGTCGCCTCTAAATTACGCTGGCTGTCTGGAGTAATTTCACTGAGGTCAACATCCTGCCATGACTGTTGATACCGCATTCCCCCGCAGGAAAACACGGGCATAGACAATTCTGTGCGGCCAAAACGTCGATATTTCATGAGTATTAGAACTTAACCTGACACAAATCGCAGACCACTCGGTGCAGCTACGCCGCAGGTGTTAATTGGGTCATGTCACTGCCCCATCCCGGCATGATGGTTGTTGGTTGCCCAATTCCCATCATGATCCATGAGTTAGCAAGTTAGCCTCAAAATCACCCTCACCCTAACGACTTTCACTGTAAACTAATGTAACTGCTGTTTGGCCATCTTGCCCTTGGGGGAGTGGCGAGTAAAGTCGGGGCTATCAGAACACGAGCGTAGCCCTAGGCTTTATCCTACGCCGCAGGCTATTGTCCAAAAGGCTATCAACTGCCGACGCAGGTTTCTGATCCACAGAATAGTCTGTTTCCTCTTGAGTGGCTTGGGTTTTAGTGTTCTGGGTAGAAATGGATCAGCGGGTGTCATGGTGGGTATGGTTGAGATCAAACTCGCATAAATCATCCAATTGGTTCTAGATCAGTCCACCCTTTTATAGAAAAATTAGCAATAATATACTGTATTGACTGCCGAAGATTTTCCTTGTCTGAACTGGAGAATGCCTGAAATAGCGTTACGGATTTGGCTGTCCCCCCGTGACTATTTGCGAAAAACTAGCAATTTTTCCATAGCATCTTGCATGGCATGGTTCGGTCTTTGTTTAGGTAGATGTTGAGACGAATCTTCCTGTAAAGTTCAGGAACTTTACACCCCGGTGCTGCTGTCTAATTGATGGCATTGATTCAGGCGATCGCATCTGTGACAAATCTATACTGTGTTGTACAGAGTTGTACAGATTCGTTCCCTCCTGGATAGCTTGTCATTACCAATATTCTTAAAACGCTGATACCGCAAGCCTTGCCCTCCCCCTTTTCTTGTACGCCTAAAGGGATATACCCCCTTCGGGCATACGCTACGACAAGCGAACTATTAAGATGTAGCTTGCGTTCCATAGGGTAGGCGGGATGTTGGTCATGACAACTCGGTAACGGGGGTTATGCGTTATGCCCACGTCTCCCCTAGGGGACGTGAACGGTTAGTTGCAGAGGGATGCTGGCTGGGTCGCCATTGGTTGCCACTCGTAATCACTGGAAGTCGGTGGGAGGCGGTTAGGTGGACTCGCTGGAACCGCTGGTATCTAACACTCATATCTAACACTCAGGGTAGATACACGCCGTTTTCCTGAAGGGTTATAGTCGTTCTAGTCATGCCGCTGGCGGTTGGGACGGTTTAGATAACGAACCGTTACAATCAAGAACGTTTGACGTGAACTAAACTGAACTTCAAGTACCCTTAAACTTAATGTTCAGTTCAACCTAAATAAAAGTTCAGGAAAGTTCAGGGCTTTTCCCTGATCCATTCTCTAATTCATTAGACAATAGTGAATAGAGATGTGCGGATGGATCTCAGTCTCAACGCTGACTCAGCGATTTAACGATCAATCCACCCGCGCTCCTAATGAATCCATAGGAACTCATACCTATACCCAGTCATAAAATCTGCATGGTCAGTTCATATGAATGGTCAATCTGCATAAAGTTAAATGTAACGGCTTAGTCTGAATTGGGTTACCATCCCATGACGGTACAAATTGTTGCATTGCTTAATTAATGCCTACAATGCTTAAAAATTCCCTGAAAATCACCTCTTTGGGGTAGATGATGGTTTGGGTTAGCAGCAAGAGTCTCGTTACTGCTAGCTGTAATTATCTGTAGTTAGTGTGAACTGATGAGCTAATCTGAACTGATGAACTGATGAACTAATATTTTTCAACTGTGAACGGAGTATTTATGCATACATCGGAACTAGATGATTTAGAAGCGTCTGTGCAGGATTTGATTTCCATGGCAGAAATGGAGTTAGAAGAGAAACGATTACAACAACAGCGGGAGGACAAGATTCAGAAAGCACGGGAAGACTTGGAACAACGGTTGACCCCTTTATTGGAACAAGTCAGTAAAGCCTTGTCTTTGTTTGCCCCTGATGACACCGATAGCATTGCTCGCAAAAAACTAGAAGAAAAAGCTGCCGATCTCCGCTACAAACTAGAGAACTTGGATTTGTTGGCATCCGAGGTGGTGGATGAAGAATTAATTGCCAATGAGGAAAATCTGCTGGGGCAACGGGATTTAGAAAGGGATAATCGCTGGCGACAGACGCTCAAGGCTGATTTGCTAGAGATGATTCTGGAGCAGGATGACTTTTATAAAGCGACAGATGCTGCGATCGCCATTCGGGGTTACATGCATGAACTGAAGATAATTGGCGCACTAGACGAAGTGGTAGATGCATTGATGCGCCAGATTAACGAACATAGTGAGGATGGTCCCGTGGCGCGTTTGCGAGGCACTCATGAACAAACCCTCAACTTTATCTACAACAAAGCATTAGAAAATCGCTCGCGGGTAGAACGTATTCCTGACGTACAGCCTCGCATCCGTCACCGCAGTTCTGAGAAGCGACCCAACCCCTACTCTCAACTAGAGGGTAAGGTGGTGATTTACGGAGGCCACGATCGCTTAGAAACCGCCGTCCGTAATCGTCTACGGGACTCCAAAGTAACCTTGATTTGGTGTACAGCTCAGTCCGGCTTACAAATGGCTGATCAAGCGGAAAGCCATGTTTCGACAGCGGATCTGGTGATTATTATTACGGGCTATGCCAGCCACAAGTTGACGGATAAGGCGATGCAAGCCGTGCAACAGGCGGGTAAAACACCACAGATGGTCAACACCACAGGCATGATTCGGTTGTTGGAAGCGATCGAATATGGGCTGAAGACAAAGTTGTTAATGAGTCAGTATTCCAAAAGTGCCTAATACTGCTGTTTGCGGTTGAGT
>CAZJZR010000091.1:0-9562 GCA_964550475.1 uncultured bacterium | reverse complement strand
ATGCCGCAGATTGGCAATCCCCCCCGTCCGTTGTCGCGGCTCCCCGGTGCCGAAGCCGAAGCGCAGGCGATCGCCACCCTGTTCAACACCCGTCCCCTGATTGGAGCCGATGCCCGCAAAGCCACTGTGTTGCAACAGATGCGATCGGCACGGTTGATTCATCTGGCCACCCATGGGTTGCTGGATGATTATCGAGGCTTAGGGGTGCCGGGGGCGATCGCCCTCGCTCCCGATGGGCAACCGCGCCGGGGTGAAATCGACGGCCTCCTCACCGCTAACGAAATTCTCCAACTGGACTTAGTAGCGGATTTGGTGGTGTTGAGTGCCTGTGATACGGGGTTAGGGCAGATTCGCGGCGATGGGGTGATTGGCTTGTCGCGCTCCCTGATTTCTGCCGGGACTCCCAGCGTGATTGTCTCCCTGTGGCAAGTGCCGGATGATACGACCAGCGAGTTAATGCAAAGCTTTTATCAAAACCTGACGCGATCGGGGATGAATAAAGCCCAAGCCTTGCGTCAGGCGATGCTGACCACGAAAGAATCATTCCCCAATCCCCACGATTGGGCAGCGTTCACGCTCATTGGAGAAGCGGAGTAAACCGTAAATTCCTTAGTTCGGGCACATCTTAGTTCGGACGCACCTTAGTTTGGGCGGACAACGGGAGGAGCCACTGTGCCGTTGGTCGCAGGGGGCGTGGTCGTTGGGTTAGCCGCCGCCGCAATCGTCTTGGGAGTCACGGTCAGTTCTTCTACGGCTGACCGTTCTCCCATCGGTTTGGGTTCGCCACCATTCACCGACACCAGCACGGCTCCGGCATTCCCCGATCGCAAGGTAATTTCCTTCGTCCCGCCCCAGGTTCGTTGGCTACCTTCGGACAAAATGCCCTCAAACACCGTCTTGTCGTCCACCTCTACCCGCAGCCACGACTGACCCTTGAGCATCAGGCTAACCTCGATCGGTTTGCCTGTGGTGGTGGGAACAGGCGACGGGGTAGCGGCGGCAATCGGATTAGCCGTCGGTGAGGCATTGGGAGAGGCGATCGCCCGTGGGTCAACATTCGCAGTGGGCGATCGCGGCGCACCGGACGGCAGAGCAGGTGGCGGCGAACTCAGGGCAGCGGTATTGGGCGTAGAGCGGTTCACGAAATAGGACAGGGCACTGACGGCAACCGCAATCACCGCCACATAGAGCACATAGAGGTGGATGGGGCGGAGTTGGGCACCGGGTAAATCTTTCCAGGACGGACTATTCGCCTTAATGATCGGTTCGGTGGGAAAGGCATCGGCCAACGTTGCCCCATCCAGTCCCAACGCTTCGGCAAACCGCAGGATAAAGCCGCGAATATAAATCGGTTCCGGTAATTGCGACAGATCCCCCTTTTCAATGGCTCGCAGGGTTCGCACCTGCATCATTGTTCTGGCAGCAACTTGTTCCAAGGTCAAATCTTGCTCTTGGCGACATCGGCTTAGCTGGCTGCCTAATTCAGCCAAGCGTTCAGCCTGCTGTTGTTCAGAGTAGATGTTTTGCCTCATGCACTTCACTCCTTGAAAATCTGCCGATCCGCCTATACGCCCCTACCGCATTGAAACCTGTTTACTGTTTACCGGAGGTTCGTTCCGTGTCAGGTTGCTTGCTGTTTTCAGTTGCTCAATTTCATGCCTCGTTAATGGACGGTGGCGACCGCTGGGCAATTGCTGAAGTTCCAGTGGGCCGATCGCCCGTCGATGCAGGGCAATGACGGGATGCCCCAGCAACTCAGCCACCCGCCGGATTTGACGGTTGCGCCCTTCGCGTAAGACCACCTGTAAACAGGTTTGACTAGGGGTGCTGGCTACCACGGTTACCTCAGCCGGAAGCGTCCGTTGCCCGTCTAATCGTACTCCTTCTTGCCATTGCCGTAACACATCAGGTTGGGGATCGCCCTTCACCCAGACTTCATAGGTTTTAGGGATATGGTGGCGGGGATGGGTGAGCTGAAAGGTCAGTAAGCCATCATTGGTGAGCAGGAGTGCTCCGGTGGAGTCCACATCTAACCGCCCAACGGGATGTAACCCCACACCGTGCAAGTCTGCCCCTAGCAAATCTAAGACCGTCGATCGCCCCCATGGATCGCTACAGGTGGAAACTACGCCCAAGGGCTTGTGCAGGAGAACATAATGGGGATCTGGTCGATTTCCAGGGGCGATCGCCACGCCATCCACTGCAATCTGGTCAACGACCGGATCAGCCTGTTGACCCAGATAAGCCACCTGCCCATTCACATAAACCCGTCCGGCAGAGATCATTACCTCCGCCTGCCGACGGGACGCAATGCCCCATTGAGAGAGAATCTTTTGTAATCGTTCCACCATTACATACATTCATTATGCATCTGTAGCCGATTATTCGCTCCTCAGAGAGAATCTGATGAAGTGATAAACGGTTACATCCATAACTATTCAACCACGATAGTAAAGCTGTGTTAAGAGCCAAGCCCCAAAACCGACCCTCCTGCCCCACTAACCAGAACAAATTTGTCTGTTACAGCACTTCCCTGCTAAAGTTTCTGTTCAGAAGGTCTATCCATTGATGGCGGGGCATTGCGATCGGGGCAAAAAGCCAAGCTTGAGCTTTTTCCACCCGCTTACAACCCTTCACCTTGTAACCCTTCGTAAGAGGCTGTTTGAAAAGATGTTGATCAGGTTGATTTTCAGGCGTTCCGCGCCGGAAAACTTAACCTTTAAAATAAAACACCCTCTAAGGATTGTTGACAGTCATTTGGGCAACTCTGTATGGCCGCAACGCTAGGACAAATCGCGACGTACTTGGACCGCAAGGGATGGAAATACAAGGTGGAACCAGAAGAATCCCGCATTCTCACTGGTGTAGAAGCTGATAATTTGGACAATTTCTTAATCGTCATCCAATTGGATGAAGACGGAGAGTTTTTTGAACTGTTTGCGCCGCGTGTGCTGTCGGGGGTGAAAGACCATCCGCACTGTAACGCAATTTTACAAACCATGCTGTGCATTTCTTGGGAAACCAAGATGTTGCAGTGGGAATATGACCCCTCCGATGGTGAAATTCGCGCCATTATTGAATTTCCCTTAGAGGATGCCACCCTAACGGAACGCCAATTTAATCGCTGTTTGTACGGCTTAGTCCAGTTGGTGGATGAAATTGCCTTACCCCGGTTAAAAGCGGTCATGGAAACCGGAGAAGATCCCGGTGACATGGAGGCTGGGGAACGGTTATTACTGGCCTTGCAGGAAGAATCCCCGGGTTTGCTCACCGTGTTGGAACGGGCGATGGAAGCCCGCAAACGCCGAGGTCGGTTCCCGATAAATCCAGAGGAAAATTAAATCAAATCCGCCATCAGTCAGGACGAACTCCCCTTCGCCCTGACTGATGGCGGGCTAGTTGATCGTCACAGCTAGTTTTCAGGTCAATTCACCATAAACAACCCGCTTCACCCCCTGAGAGACTGTTTGAAAAGTGACCTAAAAGGTTGATTTTGCGGTCAAATCGCTTGCAGGATACCGCTTGATCCACTCAACCCGCCTCTACAACACTCGAACTTAATTTAATTCACATTCCTCAGCCTCTTCTGTCACTGAGGAATGAGAATTTAATAACACCGAATTGCATAGGAGGCTATACGCAGCCTACGCAAGAATTACAGGTTACAGGTGATTAAATCTCCCATCCTTAATCACTCACCACCATCCCCTTACCTACTTACCCACTCACTCATCTACTCCCCATTCCCCCACTCTTGCCCTACATCTGGAGTGAATCATGGGGTAATTTTTTTAAATTACCGCTATATATCTATTGACTCTGGCAAAAAATGGAGTTAAATAGAGACAAAATCGTAACGAGATCAGGCTGGATTGAATCTGAATACTTCAGATTGAACATCTCAGGTTTACGGTACGGCTTGCGATTTTCTGATGAGGGTTTAAAGGTGATGGGTAACTGGTCTGAGCCAGCTACCCATCGCCGTTGTCTCAGCACCTATCCGAACAGTGGTTAAAGACGTTGAATTGCAGTGTCCCCAGGGCAGTCGCAATTCACGTTCCTGATAGGGCTTAGCCTGTGTGGGGGTTGCGGTTACCGTGTTGCTGCCGCCCTGTCGTCGCCATCAGCAAATCACCATTACTTAACGTTCCGGGGGACTATTGGCTATGAAGGATTGGGAGTTTTTGATTCAGCGGGAGGACGATCGCACCTGGTTACCCCTGGAAACCGCCGCCGTTGAATTACTTGAAGGGCGTTATCGCATGATTTATCGCTGCGATCGCTATCCCAATACCAGTGTGGACGTGCGAATCATCCACAATGCCACCAGCGAAATTCCCCCCAAACGCCGCGTCCAGAAACGCACCAGCCGCACCAACCAAGAGGGGTTGATGGTGGTGGTGCCGTTCACCCGCTTCAAACCGGGCGTGTGGGAATTCCATTGCTCCAGCGACCTGATGACCGATTTTTTTGGCGAGAGTTGGCACCACCATGTCCGGATTGAAATCCTGCCCCATACGGTTGACGTGGAATCCCGGTGGGACTTCCCAGAGGATGCCGGGGCAGAGCATCACGACTACAGTGCTGAGTTGGGCACAACGGACGCAGACGAATCGGCAGACCCCACCACGCAACTGCACCGAGTCGTGCTGCCGCAATTGGGTGACGCTGCACCGGACTTTAATCTGGACTTTAATATTGCGGCACAGGCAAGGGACGCAGCCACCGCTGCCAGTGTGTTGCTGCCGTTGCAAATCAACTTAGAACGCGAACCCTACCTGATTTGTCGGGGACAGGGGTTGGTGTTAGCCGGACAGGTGGATGTGGCACCGGAGGCCAACGGCACCACGCCATTGCCGCCTGTGGTGGGACAACTGCAAGTCTGTTTACGCAATCCCGAAAACTCAGAAGTGGTGCTGGATCGCTGGTACCGCTTGCCGGAACAGTCGCCCCCTTTACCGTTCCACTGCGACCTCACTGTGCCTGTGGATTGTTCCAGTCGGTTGTTGCTGTCGGAGTTGAGTGTTTACGGTAGCTTCAGCCCGAATGCTCCGGCGGAAATCCTCGCCAACCACGGGTTTGCCGTGGTGGTGGATGTGGATGGCTTGCTGGCGGAGGTGACCCCCCATCTGCACGCCACCACCGATTCAGCCGCTGACGATAACCGTGAGGTGGTGGCTGAGTTGCCCGATTGGTCTGGTGGATCTGACGCGGGGCAAACGGGGCAAACTGAGCACGGGAATCCCCAGCCCCAGCCTGCGACCCAAGAGGTGATCCGGCGGGGCGTGCGGGTGGATATGTCGCTGCTGCAATTGGTGGATACGCCCAAAACGGAGCGGGTGGCGTTTCGGATGTCGGGACGGGCGGGATTGCCACCCAAGTTAACCGGAACCAAGTCCAGCCCCAGCAGTCCAGCGTCTAGCCCGTCTGCTGACCAAACTGGGGATGCGGTTTCTGCGAGCAATTCTCCGGTGCGGAAGTCGCCCCAGTTACCCAGCTTTGGGCGGCGGGGCACGGATGTGGCTCAGGTGGCTAAACCCGTCAGCACTGGCGCGACCGCCACGATGGAACGCCCAACCGATGCCCCGGTAGCTCCGTTGGAACAGGTGGATGCGGCGGACTTGTTTGTGCCAGAGGTGGCGATCGCAGATTTAACCGATTTAACCGACTTAACCGATCTATCTGACTTGTGCCAGTCGTCCCCTGCCGGGACAGCGATCGCCACCGAGCCGACCGATCTGGCGGCTGCATCCGCGCCCCCTGCCGTTGATACCCCAACGCCAGCGGTGACGGCGGCAACACCCCAACGGCCACCCCAACAGTTAGAGTTGCCGATTGTCGCCAGCGATGAGGATTTGTTGATTTCCCCAGAGGATTTGGCGATGTTGCTGGGCAAGTCGCTGGATCAGATGGAAACGGCGGTGCCGCTGACCGAGCCTGTAGCTGAGGGAATTACACCGTTTGTCTTAGAAGACGGTAGCCCTGGGTTTTCCTTGGATGCGCCGCCGCCCCCGGTGATTCAGGCATTCCGTGCCCTGAATTTGCAGCAACGGTTTCTCACCCAGTTGCGATCGCTGGCTCAGGATGATGCCTTATTGGATACGTTGCGATCGCAGTTTGGCGGTTATCCCCCGACACCGGATGATCAACTGGCGGATGAACCCATGCTGGTTGACCCGGATGGGCAGGGCGACCTATCAACCACGGCTGATGATCAACGCCTGCTGATCACGCCATTCATCCCCGATGCCGATCCAGAAACCGCCGCCGATGAGCAGGAAATTGTCGTCGATGATGAGGTGGAACTGCCCGCTGTGGTGTCACCAACACCCCAGCCCAACTTGGCTGAGATGATGGATCAACTGCTAGACGAAGAGTTGCTGCCAACCCCCGAACTGACGTTAATTGGCGGCAATTTGGTGGCAGGACGCTCCATAACGGTGCTGTTGCGGTTACCCCAACAACCGAATCGGGTGGGGATCAAACTGTGGATGCAAGATCGGCAAAGCCGCGCCATTCTGGATGGCCCCCGGTTGTTGGCCGATTTCTTGCCGGATGAAGCGGGCTATTGGGAAACCCAGGTGCAGTTGGATGTGCCGATGGGCTGCTTGGAGGTGGTCGTGGAGGCGATCGCGCTGGAGCTGCACAGTGGGCGAGAAAGCCACAAGGTCAGCATCAACCGTCTGGTCTTGCCCCCCGACTTGCCCAATTTTGCCTTGGATGAGTTTGAGTTGGATGCGCTGTAGTCGTTGGTGATTGGTCGAAACCTCACCTTTCCATGAATCAGATGCCTGTGATCGGTGTAGGGAAACGGCATTGTGTCATCGGCTGTATAGTTAACCCCCTAACGTCGCCCATTAGTCATACCCCTCCCAAAGGTTAACGGTTCGTTTGGTAGATCTAAACCACAGCGATAGATCTGCGTAGGGGCAGGTTTTGCCGTCAAATTAACAATCGTAGCGAAAGTTTCTCGGCTAAACCTGCCCCTACACCTCGCGGAACTCAACCAGAGGGGGATGGCTTTGCGTCACATCTGGAGGCATGACCTTACATCTGATGACACATTGCCATGTCCCTGTTTAATTCTCTTCTCGCCGGACTTGCTGGGTTTGGCTGACTTCAAAAATCAGGTCAAACGGTTGCTCCATCTCCCGTTCCAAAAACTCTTCCAGCAGCCGCACTTGTCTGGGGGTAACGGGTTCGTGGCTGCGAACGGTTAGCTGGACTTGGGGCGGCTTAGCTAGCCAGTTGGTTTTGATGTCTACCAATTCCACCCGCTGGAAGGTGACGGTGCGGTTGAGTAAGGCTTGTTTGAGGCTGGATTCGAGGCGACTGTGTTTGACTAAATCGAAGAAGCTGACTCCCAAGGGAATCACTAAAATGCTGGTGCAAATGCTGGCGATGCTGAGGGCGCGACGGGCTTGGGCAAAGGGGGTGTAGCCTTTGGCCAGGAAGGCGACCATGCAGGAGAGGGTGATGCCCAGCAGGTTGGTGAGGTAAAGCAATAGTGCACCAAAGCTGAGGGCGGTGTCGCCGTGGGCTAACCCTAAGCCGATGACACAAATCGGCGGCATCAGGGCAACGGCGATCGCGGTGCCCACCAAACTGCTGGAGATTTTCGGCTGCACTTTGGCGTAACCGCTAATCCCACCAGCGGCGATCGCAATCCCCAAGTCTAATAAATTGGGTTTGGATCGGGCTAAAATTTCGCTGCCATAGGTGGAGAGGCCAGCAATTAACCCCAAGCTAGCCGCCAATGCCACGGCCAAGCCAGAGCCGACGCTGACCGAAATCAGGCCGCGCCGGATCAGCAATACATCACCTTCTAAAGCACCAAAGGCTAATCCCCGAATCGGCAACATCAACGGCGCAACCACCATGGCTCCAATAATTACTGCCGCGCTATTGGACAGTAAGCCCAAGGTGGCAATAATGCAGGAGCCAATAATCAGAATTAAATAACTGGTGTCAAATTTGGCTTCTTCGAGCAATTCTGACCGCAGTTGCTGGAGTTGTTCGGCAGTTGGCGGATGCCCCCATCGCTGCCAGAAGGGGTGATGCTCTCCAGTTAACCAGGTGCCGACGCGCTGGGCGGTGGCGATCGCCCAACGGATCAGGCGATCGCGCAACGTTGAACCGTTCATGGAGCAGGCTGTTCACTACTGGACTGACATTGGTCACACAGACCAAAAAATTCTAGCGTATGGTAAAAAATCCGAAATTGATGGGTGGTTTCCAACTGATTTTCTAAGTCGTGCACAGGGCATTGATGAATCGGAATGGAGTTGCCACACTGCACACAGGTGAGGTGATGCCGATCTTGGTCGGGAAAGCTATACACGGCTTCACCATTGGACAGGGTACGCACCTGCACTTCACCATCCAATTTCAGGCTATCCAACGCCCGATACACCGTAGCCAACCCCATACTTTGATCCCGCTTCCGCAGTTCTAAGTAAATGTCTTGGGCAGAAATGGCGCGGTCTAACGCTTTTAAGAGTTTTAAGATCCGCTCCTGGCTGCGGGTGCGTGATTTCATAACTATGGGTTAACGAACGGGGAGGGAAGGGGAGGTACTAGTGATCCACCATTTTATCGGCTTGATGGGCGAGAATTCGTCTGCGTTCAATAATTGGCAATTTTTAGGTGGCAATTTTAGACTAGCTCCGCCACGCCATCTCGCTCCCAAAGTACAGATTTTTCCATTACACCAAACTCTGCAAAGGTTTTGGCTGCTCTGATCGCTGTATCTTTATCGACGCATAATTTAGCCGGATAAATCCCCTCTTGCCCTCCTATGACCAAACTCTCTTCTCGATTTTGGTGGGACGGCTGCACTACATAATGAAATTGCTCGTTATTCAACGTTAAATAAACTAAATACTTGCCCACTCCGCCACCAATGGCCATGTGAGTTTCACTGTCTGTTTCTAAGGTGACTAAGGTTCGACGCATCCCATCCAGTTGGTTAATGGCGACTTCAATCTGTTGCCAGTCGGTAGCAGGCTGGACACAACCTTGATTTTGATTACCGTGCCAATCTTCAACTGAAAATTTTGAGATAAACATGGCCACCTCACGTCAATTGCATCAGTTCAGAACCACTGGGACTAATCACTTCTAAGGCTTCCAGCCCAAGCTGTCTCGCCATGCCTCTCACCCCACCATTTTGACCACAAGCGCGGCACAGATCTCGATCCACGATTAATCGTGCTTGCCCTCCTCTGATGCCTGCATCAAAGGCTTGTTGGAAGGCATCGGCCTCAGCATGGGTGCGGCTAATCGGGTTTACTGTTAGTGTAATCTGCCTGCGATCAGGATTGCTGCCCGAATTAATCCCGAAAAAGCTGTTGCCCGCAATCTCTAGCTTGGCTACTGTCGCGCGATCGCCCTCACTGCCTGCGATCGGTAACCCTAACTGCTGCCGATATGCCGCTAATTCATGAAACACAGGTGTCATATCATTGCGGCTAACGATTCGGCGCCGCCATGTTGTAGAAACAGGTGTATTCCGGCTTAAACAATAGCTTAACCGTTCCCACAGGCCCATTCCGATGTTTGG
>CAZJZR010000090.1:0-9577 GCA_964550475.1 uncultured bacterium | reverse complement strand
GGTTGGTCAACCGTGTATTTTGACGATTATGATCCGGGGGACTTCTACGATGAATTGTTCGTGGCGAAGGGTCAACCGCGCCCCGATGCCGCCCCGCTAATTGAACGGATTAATGCCTTGACTGAAGGGGAGTTGTACCAACGGCAGGATGCGGCACAGAATGCCTTGAAGCGGCTGGGGGCGACCTTTAATGTCTATGGCGATACCCAAGGGACGGAACGGATTTTTCCATTTGATATCATTCCTCGGATTGTGTCGGCGGCAGAGTGGGCATTTTTGGAGCGGGGGCTGAAGCAACGCATCCATGCCTTGAATTTGTTTATTACTGACATTTATGGCGACCAAAAAATTCTCAACGATGGGGTGATCCCTAGAGAATTAATTGAGTCGGCGAAGAATTTCCTGAAGCCCTGTGTGGGATTGCAGCCGCCCAAGGGGATTTGGTGCCATGTGACGGGGACGGACTTGGTGCGCGATCGCGACGGCAAATGGTACGTGCTGGAAGATAACCTGCGCTGTCCCTCTGGCGTGTCCTATGTGTTGGAAAATCGGCGGGTGATGAAGAGTGCCTTCCCGCAGGTGTTCAGCAAAATTGATGTGCAGCCCGTGGATGACTATCCCGGTTATTTGCTGGAAACGTTTCTGAATTTGGCACCGGACAACATCCCGAATCCCACGGTAGTCGTGCTGACCCCCGGCATGTACAACTCCGCCTATTTTGAGCATTCCTTCCTCGCCCAACAGATGGGCGTGGAATTGGTGGAAGGGCGCGATTTGGTGGTGGTGGATGGCTATGTACAAATGCGGACAACCAAAGGTCTGCAACGGGTGGACGTGATTTATCGTCGGATTGACGACGATTTCATTGATCCCCTCGCCTTCCGGTCGGACTCGATGCTGGGCGTGCCGGGATTGATGGAGGTGTACCGATCCGGACGGGTGGCGATCGCCAACGCCCTCGGGACTGGCATCGCCGACGACAAAGTGATTTACGCCTATGTGCCGCAAATCATCCGCTACTACTTAGACGAAGAACAAATCCTCGCTAATGTCCCCACCTACCTGTGTTGGAATCCGCAGGATCAACAATATGTGCTGGACAACTTAGACAAATTGGTGGTGAAAGCGGCCAACGAGTCCGGTGGCTACGGCATGTTGGTGGGCGTGAGTTCCACCGCTGCCCAACGGGAGGAATTTGCTGACCGGATTCGCGCCACGCCCCGCAACTACATCGCCCAACCGACGCTGTGTTTGTCCAGAGTCCCGACGATCGTGGATGGGCAGTTTGAAGGGTGTCATGTGGATTTACGCCCCTACATCCTCTACGGCAAGGAGATCTACGTCAGTCCCGGTGGCCTGACCCGCGTGGCCTTGCGGCGGGGATCGCTGGTGGTCAACTCTTCCCAAGGCGGCGGCAGTAAGGATACTTGGGTGATTGGTTAGCCTTGGCTGTTTGCGACATTTTCCACGCTGAACGTAATTGCTGTACGTAATGCCTGATTAGACGATGCCCACGCTGTTGTAAGTGGCGATCGCTGTGCTCATCCTATCCCCAATGCCCAACTCGGAGGAATAACGGCCAGCGCACAGGGTGGGACTGGTCGCGATCGCCCCATGCCGCTTGGATTAATTGACCAAACTCCTCAAACCCTGAGGTGCCCGTCTGCGCCAGCCATCGCTGGGTGGCTGACCATGTGGCCAAGTAGCCCAACAGTTGGTCAACGCGCCATTCCGCCTGCATGGTGAGCGGCGGTGGGGTGATTTCTGCAAACGGGAACGGAATGGTTTGATACTGCTGATCCAACATCTGCCATTCCGGTGGCCAAAATGGCTCCACTTGTTGATAGAAACTGTCTAGCAGTGGCGCGATCGCTGGACTAGCGGCGGGCAACTCACAAAAACCGTACCCCCAGAGGGCGATCGCGCCTCCGGGCTTGAGTACCCGTTGTACAGCGGCATAGAACAGATCCAACTGAAACCAATGCACCGCTTGGGCGACAGTGATTAAGTCAATACTGCGATCGGCAAACGGTGGCTGTTCTGCTGTCGCCACCTGATAAACGATCTTGTGATGGCGCACACCATGGTTAATCTGCGCTTCACTGGCATCCGTCGCCTGGATCTGTTGGAAGTAGGGCGTGAGTCCCAGCGCGACTTGCCCATTGCCTGTGGCGCAATCCCACGCCCAGTCATGGCTGGGCGTTAAGGTCGCCAAATAGCTGAATAACTCCGGTGGATAGGTGGGGCGATATTGGGCGTACAGATCGGCGTGTTGGGAAAAGTAATCCTTAAAATTGGTCATCTCAAATTGACAGGAAGGGCATTCAGGGTAACCGTTCACTCCCCGTCAGGGGAGTGAACGGTTACCACTCAGGTTGAATGGGAAGCAGATCGGATCAGGGCATCTAGCCCGTTGGGAACTAGGCGAATCTGGGCGGCAGCCATCTCTGTTAGGTTGCGCCAAGTGGCCGTGAATGCGCCGAGTTCTCCAGTTTCCTGCCCATGCAATTCCACTTGGTCATAGAGGCGGCGATCGACAAATTCGGCATCGTAGACAAACACCACCTCATGGCCGAGCTGCCCCTGATAGGTAAAGATATTTTCCAACACGCCGACTAATTGTACGGCAGTAATTTCTGCTCCTAATTCTTCGCGAATTTCCCGGTGCAATGCCTGTTGGCTCGATTCGCCAAACTCAATCCCGCCCCCCAATGGTCGGCAGAAATAATCCTGCTGGTGGCTGTCGTAGCTGTCGAACACGAGGATGCGATCGCCGTGGCGAAACAAACCAATGGCAATGGGGCGGATGTGGTGAGGCAACATAACAGGACGTTGGCAGGGGGGAGTGGACACATTTTAGCCCGTTTCGCCGTTTAGTCGTTTTGTCTCAGATTGGCGTGGGAATTATAACTATATGACTCGATCTCATGGATTGGACTCTACCTTATGAAAGCGTTACCCCTGACTGGCTTGATTGTGTTGCATCTGACCTGTATGGGTTCTTTTACCGCTGTCAATGCCCAAACCCGCTTTGAAAGCATGGGTTTACAAGAACTCAAGGAATTAGTTGATTGGTGCAATACCTATCGCTCCCAGCGAGTTCCCGGTTATACCTCGACTGCTAGCCGAATTCGCAGTATGCAGGATAGTGCCTACTACAATGATTGCAGTCAGGCCAGAGCCGAGTTGCAACGACGACAGGCTCTCAACCAACCAACCCAACCGCTCCCCAGTCCCTCTCCAATCACGACAACAGGCAACTCCACCGTTACCGCACCTGCGCCTAACACCGCCAGCATGGCCAAAGACGATCCCAGTTGTGTGGGGAAACAGGTGGTGGCGATCGCAGGGGGCTATATCTGTCGTTAGCTGCATCCCAATTCATCCCAGCAACGTGAGCCGCGATCGCTCCCGTCAATCACTGGCTGTGGGTAACCATTCACATCCCCCCAGGGAAAAAGTGTTGCGGGCTGTGCCCGCTTGTTCCTCCCCTGATGGGGAGTGAACGGTTACGTTAATTCTGAGTTAATTCAGCCTCAATTGCCTGCATTAACATCAATAAATTGACAGGTTTGACAAAGAAATATTGAGCACCGAGAGCGATCGCTTTTTGTTGATCAGCCTTAAAGGCCAATGCCGAAACCACAATCACCGGGATGCGACACCAATCTGGATGCTGGCGAATTTCTTCCAAAATGTCAAATCCACTCATACCCGGTAATTTGAGATCTAATAGGATTAGATCCGGTTGGAATGAGACCAAGGTAGTAGTGAGAGCATCTCCATCCGGTAAACTCCAAACCTCATAACCAAAATAGGTTAAATAATCAGTGAGTAATAGTCGATTGTTAGAATTATCTTCTATTAACAAAATACGATGCCGAACTGTTTCGTCGGTCTGCACTGGCTGCATTGCTGGGCGTTATAAGGTGGAAAAATTTGGGAACTGGACTACGTTTACAAGCAACCTTTAGAGGGTGTTTGAAAAGTGTCTGGCGGTTAAAACCGCGACTAGGTGAACACTAGCGAAGCCATGCCCAACGGGCTATAGTCCGCCTACGCGGACTGAAGAAAATCAAGGGTTTCCATAACCTGCGTAGGCAGGTTTTGTCCGTATAGCCGCGACTTGAGTCGCCAGGGATACATCCAATAGGACTTTGAAAACACCCTCTTAGGTGTTAGGTTGAGAGGTTGTTTGAAAAGGTAACTAGACGGTTGATGTTTCGTGCGCGGAACGGCCAAAAAATCAACGTTTCAAACACGCTCTTAGGACGAGCCTGGGTTTCCTAAGTTTGCTTGAGCCAACAATTGACCGGGGATAAATCTGCATAGTTGCCGTTTAGTTCCCGTTGAAGATATAGCACTGAAGATATAGCACTTCTCATATTTGTGAGGTGCGGCCAATTGGCGCAAAATCCTCACGGGGCAAGGGTTGAGTCGTGTGGGTATACCCCACACTACGGTAAGCGGCTATAGGGGGCTAGAAGCTGGGGCGTTAGGCTCACTGTTGATAACCGCATTGATGCCAGCGCAAACTTATATAACATGTTAGGTGTGCTATATTAACTGGCTTAACAGAATTGTTTGATTCGATGTTCTGTCTTGACAAATCCACCGAATTGTCGATAAACAATCAGACGCAGTATTTCATTTATTACCGCGTAATACGCCATTTGGGAAGAGAGGCGAGCACCCACGTCTATGACCGCAAATGGGCATAAAAAAAGAGCGATCGCTCCTCATTGTTTGCACTATCACCAGATTCATCAACCGTTGAACATAGAGTATTTTTCATATTGATCAGGTGTAACCGTTCATATCTCCCCATAAGAAAAGTGTTGCGGGCGTAGCCCGCTTGTTCCTCCCCTGACGGGGAGTGAACGGTTACGATCAGGTGAAACTGGGCGGATCTTGCCATTGGGGGAGTGGCGATTAAAATTGCGGCTATCCGAACACTAGCGTAGCCCTAGGCTTTAGCCCATGCCGCAGTTTATTGCCCAAACGGCTATAAACTAACTGCCTAGGCAGGTTGCTGACTCACAGAATTGTCTGCCTTCTAGAGTCCGCCTACGCGAACTTGGTTACTATAGACGCGGTTACTCAAAGAGAAGCCGCTTTGCGTCTACAACCGCCAGTCCCCAGATGCTTGGCACCGAATCGTAGCCACGTTGTTAGCCCAACGATGAAAGCTCGAACAGTCGCTAGAGGGAAAACACGGAAGGTGAGGCGCATTGTGAACTGGCACATTGTGAAATGGCGCATTGTGAACTGGCACATTGTGAATAGTTACCATTTGCCTGTTGCCCAATCTCCTGAGTTACGCTTCATTAATAGCATCCTAGGATTAGCCCTGTTAACTGTGATGAATTATCCGGGGTGGGGATAGGATGTTATCTGTTGATCAATCACTCATCATGCGCCACTGATCACCATCCACCATCCACTATTCATCATCCACCATCCACTATTATTCACTTACCCCCATCCACCTATGGACAACATGGAAAATGCCTCTTTCCCAACCGCCATTACGTTTTACTACGTTAATGGTGAAGCAGAATCCTTTAATGTTTACGAACAACCCGACTTTATGGCGGGGACAACCCAAGATGTGCGGCAGGATGTCCGACGTTTTTTTGAACAGGGTTGGTGGACGATTAAGTTAGTAGACACCACAGTCTTTATTAATGCCAGTCAAGTCCGGAAGGTGGAGATTAAACCTGGGATTGCCGCGATCGATGGTGAAGGTGTGTTGTCTGAGGCTGAAAAAATGACCGCACTCAGTCGTAGTCGTTAACCTCCTCTGCCATAGCGATTGATGCAGCAACGCGCAAAAAGCCGTAAGCTGAAAAGCGTTAACCGTTATAACTTGGAAATCAACGTTTATGGCTGTTAAAAAAGGTGACTACGTGCGAGTCGTGCGGGAACAGTTAGCAGAAAGTGTGGAAGCCAAAGCCAGTGACACCCGGTTTCCTGCTTATATTTTTGAGACGAAGGGTGAGGTTGTGGATCTGCGTGGCGATTATGCCTTGGTGCGGTTCCGGGTGCCTACACCTAACGTTTGGTTACGGAATGATCAGTTAGAGCTATTTCAGTAAGCTCTAGGGCATATTAGGGGTATGGGGATCAACCAGTGGGGATCATTTACTGGTGGGCGATCCCCGCACCCAACCCCTAACTTTGCTGGAGGCTGTTTATGGCTACTCAGTTGCTATCTGATCTTGCCCCTCGACCGATCGCCTGTTATTCGCCTCAAGTGTCCATCATTGGTGCAGGTAAGGTGGGTAGCACCCTAGCCCAACGGGTGGCCGAGAAAGATTTAGCCCATGTGGTGTTATTGGATGTGGTGGATGGTCTGCCCCAGGGCATTGCCCTTGACCTGATGGAAGCGCGGGGGGTGGAGCGGCACGATCGCCAAATCATTGGCACTAATGATTACAGTGACACCGCTGGTTCGGACATTGTGGTGATCACGGCTGGACTAGCACGTAAACCGGGGATGAGCCGTGATGATTTGGTCAAAACCAATGCGGCAATTGTGGCCAATGCCGCCAAGCAAGCGATCGCCCATTCCCCAGAAGCCATTTTAATTATTGTCACCAATCCATTGGACGTGATGACCTATGTGGCATGGCAAAGCAGTGGCCTGCCGCCTCGGCGTGTATTGGGAATGGCAGGTGTGCTCGATTCAGCCCGGTTTCAAACCTTCATTGCCATGGAGTTAGGTGTGTCCACATTGGACATTGCGGCGATGGTTTTGGGGAGTCATGGGGATTTGATGGTGCCGTTGCCGCGCCATTCTACCGTCAACGGCGTACCACTGCCTGAGTTGTTGGATGAAGCTGCCATTGCCCGCTTGGTGGAACGCACCCGCAATGGTGGCGCAGAAATTGTGGCATTGATGAAGACAGGCAGTGCTTATTATGCGCCTGCTTCAGCCACGTGCATGATGGTTGAGTCAATTCTGCATAATCGATCGCGGATTCTGACCGCAGCGGTTTACCTTCAAGGCGAATACGGAATTAATGATGTGTTTGTGGGAGTACCGTGTAATTTAGGCTGTCGTGGGGTGCAACGGGTGTTAGAGCTGAGCTTGACACCAACGGAAGCCCAAGCCCTTCATGCGTCAGCGGCAGCAGTGCAAACCCAAATCAAGTCGGCAATACAGTTGTTGGGCTGGTAGGGCAGGGTAGAGCTGCGGTAACGTCCCGTCAGGGAGTTGCGGAAAAATAAAATACCCATGATGACTGGAGGGATACGGCATCCGTGTCCGTAGGGTTAGCAATGGGGGTACATTATTAATCTGATTAATCTGGATTAATCTGCAAATCCCTGACTGTCAGCGGCTGTGAGGTTATGCCTGCAAATGGGTTGAGTTCCGTGAAGTATAGGGACAGGTTGAGCTGATCAGAGACGAATGTGACAATAAAATCCTCCATCAGACGGTAGGGGCAAACGGCAGTTTGCCCTTACAGACCTGTGTCGAGGTACGTTATTGATGATCTGAATTGATCTGAACCAGTCAACCTCTTTCCCAGTGGGGGATAGAGGAATCATCTGTACCGCATAAATACGACAAGCTTGAAAAGGGGGGGCGCAATCATGCCGCTTTGCAATGGTTGACCAATGCCCGCAACCCCAGGCGATAACTGTCCACGCCAAAGCCACTAATCTGACCGATCGCGACCGGAGCTATATACGAGTGGTGGCGGAATTCTTCCCGACGATAGATATTGCTGAGGTGAACTTCTACCGTGGGAATGGCAACGCCAGAAATGGCATCCCGGATCGCTACACTGGTATGGGTGTAAGCTCCCGGATTAATCAAAATTCCATCGTAAATCCCTATAGCCTGTTGGATTTGATCGACGATCGCCCCCTCATGGTTGGACTGAAATGCTGTTACAGACACATTCATTGCCGCTGCGTCTGCCTCTAGCAGTGCATTTACATCAGCCAACGTCGTGCGTCCGTAAACCTCAGGCTCACGTTGTCCCAACAAATTGAGGTTGGGCCCATGGACAACCAAAATGTTTAACAAGGAGTAAACCCTGCGCTATAAAAGAGAATCAGAGTGAACTGACTCGTGATCCGGCTTGGCGGCTGAGTGTGGTGAACTAGCGGCTGCGACGTTCACGGTCATTGACTGGAATTGGAATCGGCTCAGGTTCAGGCTGTGCATCCGGCCCAAGCAGGGTATCAATCAAACGGCGAACCCATTCCTTAACCTTTTCCAGTACCTTATCGATGTAGTCCATCAGACAAATAGCTCCTTAAATATGCCCTGTTTCCTCTGCCCAATTTCAATCCATTCGATGAGGATATCCAGTTGTACGAAGATGGCCAGGTTGAAATCGGAAACTTAAGCCTATTTACCGATCATAGCGAATAATCTTGAATGATCAATACCCTTTATTCAACTCCTTGACCAAGACGGGATGGAAAAATCCTTGCAATACCCTGATTCCCTAGCTTCTGAGACTGTTCATGTTGATCCCCAGGATGCCCAGCCGCAGGCAATATCCGTGGCATTCCTGAGGCTAGATGCCCTGCGGTTAGTGTTGCTGAGTGGCAAAGGCGGGGTCGGGAAAACCACCTTGTCCTGCGCGATCGCCCGTCACTGTGCCACCCACCACCCGGAGGAACGCATTCTGCTGTTGTCCACTGATCCGGCGCATTCTCTGGGCGATGTGTTGCAGATGGCGGTGAGTGATGTGCCGCAAGCCATGGGCGATCGCCCTAACCTGCACGTGCGGGCACTGGATGCCAAACGGTTGCTGAGTGAGTTCAAACACCGCTATGGACAGGCGTTGGAGTTATTGGTGGAGCGGGGTAGCTTTGTCGAAGGCGGCGACCTGACCCCCGTGTGGGATTTGGACTGGCCGGGATTGGATGAATTGATGGGGTTGTTGGAAATCCAGCGGTTGTTGCAGCACCGGGAAGCCGACCGGATCATTGTGGACATGGCTCCCAGCGGTCACACCCTGAACCTGTTGGGCTTAATGGACTTTTTGGATAATTTTCTGCAAGCGTTGGAGTCATTTCAGGAAAACCATCGCACCATTGCCCGTTCCCTAACAGGGCAGTATGTCACTGATCAGGCGGATGCGTTTTTGGGGGAAATGCAGGCGGATTTGGCGGCTGGACGGCAATTGTTACAAGACCGGGCGCATACCGCGTGTTTCGTGGTGGCGATCGCCGAGGCGATGAGTTGGTTAGAAACCCGGCGGTTTTTAGCGGCGTTGGATACCCTGCACATTGCAGTGGGGGCGTTGTTGGTGAACCGGACTGTCCCTTGGACAGAGCCGCTAGCGGAAGGGATGGGCGATCGCCTGCAAGAACAGCAGGAACTCTTAGAGAAATACCTCACCTTAGGGGAGGGCATTCCCGTTTTCACTATCCCGCAACAGGATCGTGAACCGATTGGGGGCGTGGCTTTGGATGCCCTGGCCCCCCAAATCCAACCCCTCACGGCAGTCGAATCGGCACCAGTGTCGCCCCCTGTGATTCAATGGCCGCAGCCGCTCCCACCCGGTTTTGGCGATTTTGTCAGCGCAGGGCGGCAGTTGGTGTTGGT
>CAZJZR010000089.1:0-9675 GCA_964550475.1 uncultured bacterium | reverse complement strand
TGATCCGCAAATCCCTGATCTACAAATCCCCTATGACGTGGGTTGGGGTACTTTCATCGCGATCGCCTCAGGATTCAGATTCGGCGTAGGATCAGGCTCATGGGTGGGGGGCGATCGCTGCTCCTCACCCAAGGTGCTGCTACAAATCCAGCAATTCCGACCGTTTTGTTTAGCGCGGTATAAGGCACGGTCAGCTTGCTGCACCAACTCCTGTACCGACCCATCCACCGTTGGGATTTGGCTGGCAATCCCCAGACTAACCGTAACACAGGCATCAAGCGTGCATGAATCAAGCGTATTGGTAGCCGATGGGATACCTTGATGGGGAATTCCCAGTTGCTTGACCACCGCTTGGATTTGAGCAGCAATGGCGATCGCCCCTGCCTGATCCGTATTGGGCAAAATCACCGCAAATTCTTCCCCGCCATAGCGTGCCAACACATCAGTTGTGCGTTTGAAGATTGACCGCAGAGCATCGGTAAGCTGAATTAAACAGGCATCCCCGGCTGGGTGGCCATAGTGATCGTTGTAATGCTTGAAATAGTCAATATCAAACAAAATCAAAGACAGTGAATGGGCTGGACGGATCAACCGTTTCCATTCCGCTGCCAACGTTTTGTCAAAAAATCGCCGATTCCAAATCTGGGTTAACGGATCCAGATTGCTCAACTCCTCCAGCTTTTGGTTAGCCTCTTGCAAGCGTTCTAGGGCTTGGTTCAGTTGCTCCGTCTGGACACGATACTGACTGAGTAACTCCGCATGGCTGAGGGCAACGCTAAACTGAGCCGCCAACCGTTTGAGAAACACCACCTCACTGGTTTGCCACACCCTGGGACTGCTGCACTGATGCACACACAGCAATCCCCACAACTGATCGCCCTTCATCAAGGGCAGAATCACCTGTGCCTTAATCTGAAACTGGTTCAGAATGGCTAGGTGGCAGTGTTGCAGGTTGGCTTGGTGAATATCAGAGAGCACCTGTACCCGTCCGTGGTGGTACTGCACCGCAAATTGTTCGCCAAAGCAGTGGTCATTCACCTGCACTCCCATGGCTGCATCGTATTCCGGCAGCACATTCTCCGCCACAAACTCCCCGTGATTGTAATTAGAGTCTGGATCAAATTGAAAAATGCCAACGCGATCGGTCTGTAACGCCTTCCGCACCTCCCGCGTGGTGGTTTTAAACAGCGTATTCAAATCCAACGATTCGCGAATTTCCGCAATCAAATGGGACAAAATTTCCTGCTGTTCACTGGCAAGACGGGCATCCTCGGCCTTCTGTTGTGTACTCGCCATCAATTGTGCCTGCTTCATCGCAAAGCCCAAATGATTCGCCACTTGCGACAAGAATTGAATTTCCTGGGGTTGCCACACATGGGGTTGCGAATGTTGATAGGCCGCCAACACTCCCCACAATTGCTGACCAATAAAAATGGGAGCGGTGGCGTAGGCACGGATGTGGAATTGCTCTAGGATTTCGATGTGACATTGGGACAACCCAGCGGTGTAAATGTCTGAAGCGATCAAACACTGATTTTGAGCGTAGCGTCCCCCCTGATGCTGTTGCAGATACGAATCATTCCAAACCACATTCTGCCCCAGAGAACCAAAGTCCCAGCCCGGTTCGGAGAATTCAAAATCCTCGACAAACTCGCCGCCCCAATCGTCAAAAAACCGATAAACCGCCACCCGCTCCACCCGCAACAGTTTGCAAGTTTCCTTGGTGGTGGTGCGGAAGATCATATCCAGATCCAAGGAGGCGCGAATTTTGGTAATCACCCGATAAAGGGCTTTTTGCTGGGCATCAATGGACTCCAGTTGCCGTTGTTGTTGGCACACTTGGGTTTGCAGTTGTCCCAAACTCGGTAAACCACCTAACGCACAAGCCAGATTGGCCATCAATTTTGCGGGCAAATGAAGTAAAAGCGTCTGCAATTTTCGGCGCAACATATAGCAAGTCTCAACAATGAGGCCATCGCCCAATTTCTGGAATTAGCGAGGTTAAGTCCAAGGTTAAATATGGGGCGTATCCAAGAGTTGGGGGGGACATCCGGGCGAATAGAATTCGCGGCTATACAGACAAAGTCCGCCTACGCGGACTAAGGGTTTTGAAACCCGCGTAGGCGGGTTTAGTTCTTGTAGATGCGGTTTTAACCGCCCCTCCCCCAACCGTGAAATACGCCCTTAAATATGAGGTTAAATATCTTGATGCACTCTGAATTATTCATGATTATGCCTGACCGTGGATCTACTCACTACGCAGATCCACAGGTAAGCGTGTGCCACACATTTTACAAAACTGGGCATCGGCATCATGACGCTGAAGCTGACAGGTGGGACAGGTGAGGAGCATGTGAGGTGCGGTTGTGGGGACGGGAACTGCCGCGATCGCCTCTGGACTCTTCACCAATCGTCGAATCAGATCGCCCAATTGCCAAGGGATCAGGGCAATTCCTGTCAAAATCATCAAAACAGTCAGTAACCGTCCGGCATCTGAGGTGGGGGTCACATCACCAAACCCCACGGTAGTCATGGTCACAACTGAAAAATAGACGGCATCCAAAAAGGTCGTGAATGCCTTGGGATTCACTGAATGTTCCACCTGATAAATTAAGCCGGAATAGACAAAAATAATCGCAAATAAGGTAAATAGAATCCGAATGGCGATCGCCCCATCTTGGCTACTGTAACGCCCCAGGATGGTTTGCCCTTCAAACAACCGGATTAATCGCAAAATCCGAAACCAACGAAAAATCCGAATAAAGCTGATATCGGTAATGGTGAGAAAAAACGGTGCGATCGCCAACAAATCAATCAACGAGTACAGGCTGACGATATAGCGCAACTTATGTTCGGCACACCACAACCGCAGCAGATATTCCAGCGCGAACACCAACAAAATTAAATTATTAATTTGATCTAACCGTTGGCGCAGCCCAGTGGGAATTGTGTAAGTTTCAACAATAAAAATGGCAGAGGATAGGAGCACCAAGGCGGCGATCGCCAAATTTGTCGTGGTTCCTTGCCATGATTCTAAGTCGTCTAAATAGGTAGACAGGCGTTGGCGAATAGTCATGTAAAGGAACGGAAGCTAGTTGAACAGGGTGTCTATGGCCGCTTGTGGGCGAATGGGCATTGCCCACGCCATTTCACTCAACCTACCACCCAGCCGGGATCTTGCGTTAATTGCCGATACGAACCGTTCAGATTCCCCAAGGGAACAGTGGACGTTGCTGCATCAGCATATGAATGAGCAGTTGGATGAATTGGCACGAAGTTTCAATTCATCTTGCTATTTAGCACCACCGAAAAGTGTTAGCGGCTGTGTCCGCTGTTCCCCCGACGAAGAGTAAACGGTTACACCTAGACAAATCCCCACTGAGCAAGAGGGTGACTGGTGTGGGTGCGGCTCCCACCAGCGCAGCCATCGTCTCCAAGGTAGACTCCACAGTAGACACGATCCAGTCGGAGCCGCTGTTTTATGAGAGAATAACTGATATAGTCACGCGCGATCGCTCCGCTGAGGATCTTGCAGTTATCGACTGTACTCCGTCGATATGGAAACTCCTGTATAGATACATTTCCTGTATAGATACATCTCATTGGTGATTACCGATAACAACCCGCTAAGAATCTGCTATCAGTTTGAGTTGACTGTAATCCTGCCTACCCCCAACGCCATCAGTCTGAAATTGGCAACTGCTGAAATTGGCAACTGCAACGCCTGATTTTGTAAGTCTTGTAACGTCATTTGGTGCATAAGTGGCTTCAAGCAATAATTGGTGCAGATTAGAATCAAGACAGCCTGTTCTACCGGGCGCATCTTGCCATTGGGGGAGTGGCGATTAACATCGCGGCTATCAGAACACTCGCGTAGCCCTAGGCTTTAGCCCATGCCGCAGTTTATTGCCCAAACGGCTATAAACTAACTGCCTACGCAGGTTGCTGACCCACAGAATAGTCTGCCTGCTAGAGTCCGCGCAGGTGGCCTTGGTTACTATAGACGCGGTTACTCAAAGAGCAGCCGCCTTGCGTCTACAACCAGCAGTCCCCCAACTCTATGATCGGGCGACTCACGCTTACGGACTCGATTGGGTCACCCATCTGTCCGTGTGCCACATTGCAATCCGTGCCCCACATTCAGGCAGAATTGTTTGTGGGTAACCGTTCACCTACTTCCAGGGGAAACGTGTGGCGGGCTGTGCCCCGTCAGGGAAGTGAACAGTTACGTCTGTGGAATTGCTGTTGGCTTTTAATGTCCAGAATCGACGGTCATTGATAGCCGCTTCCGCTGGTGTGAGCATCCCCACACCACCCCAACCTCCTACCCAGTCAGGATCATCGACGTGTTCACTGAGCTAGATATGACAAGTGCTGTATTAAGGTGGGTATTAAGGCGCGTGCATTGGCTCAGCTTTAATCCTTGGGGTAGGGTGGATGTCGCTCATACCACTCAACCCTCGATCCAGCGGTCATCTTACCCTAATCTGCTGTATCTCATCGACGTGCAAAGCTCTGTAATTTAATCTGGGAGTCCGGGGTATGGCACCTGCGAAAATCTTAATCGTTGAGGATGAAGCTCTAATTGCGCGAGATATTGAACTGTCTCTAGAAAATTTAGGTTATGAAGTGGTGGGAATTGCCGCAGATGGAGCCAGCGCAATCAAAAAGGTGTCTGAAACCCATCCCGACCTGATTTTGATGGATATCATCCTGCGCGGTGCAGATGATGGCATTACCGTGACTCAAAAAATCCAAGAACAGTACCAAGTGCCAGTAGTCTACCTCACCGCCTACGCCGACGAAGCCACCTTAGAAAGGGTAAAAACGACTCAATCCTTTGGCTATATTCTCAAGCCGTTTGAAGAACGCAACCTACGAGTCACCATCGATCTCGCTTTATCTCGGTGGCAACAGCAGGTGCAAGCCCAAAGCAAAAGTGCGTTGCATTCAGAACATCTGGCCATCCTCTCCCACGAACTTCGCAATCCCCTCTCGGCCATTCGGATTTCCGCCAGCCTGCTGAACAATGACCAGTATGTGCTGAATGAAAGTATGAAACAACGGCACATCCAGTCAATTCAAGCCGCTACGGATGTAATTAACCAGTTGCTAGAGGATGTGCTGACGCTAGGACAAACGGAACAACCTTTGCGCCAGTCGATGCCCGTCCCGGTGAACTTGGTCACCTTTTGTGAAGAATTGGTCACCTCTACCCAACTGGGAATTGGCGAAAATCATCAAATTTATTTTCACCATGACCCGGATCAAATTGCAGCCAATATCGACAGCAATCTGCTCTGGCATTTGTTGACCAATCTGTTATCAAATGCGATTAAGTACTCGCCTCCCGGTGGCACGGTAACCCTGCGTTTGTCTGCCAATGATGGCTTCATTTGCATGTCGGTCACGGATGAGGGCATCGGCATTCCCATAGAGGATCAACAGAATTTGTTCCAACCGTTTCGGCGGGGCAGTAATGTCGGTAAGTTGCCGGGGACTGGACTGGGGTTGGCGATCGCCAAACGAGTTGCCGATCTGCATGGCGGCACAATCGAAGTGACCAGCGAAGTCGGCAAAGGCTCCACCTTCACAGTGTGGATTCCTTGGCAAGAAGTCACCCTGGCAGAACCACACCAAGCGGGAAATCAGCCCGCTGGCAATGCCCAATCGGGGCTACATAATGGCCATAAGTAAGCCAAACAGTAATCAGCCAAACATCCAGTTAGATCTCTGAAGTGTTCTAAAACCCTGGTTTCTCTGAGCAACCGGGGGTTATTGACCCAGCCGTTGCAGTAGAGTCCCAAAGTCGCCCAACACCCGTTCCCGATTGGCGGCAGTGAGCACAGGCACATGGACAAACAACCCATGGGTGCGAGGATGGGAACGGTGATGCGAGTTTGGCTGAACGGCGGGTTGCCGTGCTGGTTGCTGCTGTTCTAGGTGCAGCGGTAAAGCGTGATAGACATACTGCAAAACCGCATGGTAAACGGCATTACACACAAACCGTCCGGCATCATGGCTGATGGTGGTATAGTCTAAGCCCTCAACCAACCCATGCAGATCCAATCGCGTTTTCAAGGTTGATTCACCGATCACCGCCTGGGATTCCACCGCCAAGGCTGACGCTTTCTCCGCCATGCCGCAACACACCACCACACGCGGTTGCAGGGCGCGAATCTGCGGAATCACCTGAGCCGTTGCCGCCGCAGTATCCACGGGTAACTGGCGCAGGGTCGTTACAGCAGGCGGCAACAGGTGACGCTCTGCCGCCAATACCAACAAATCATCGGAGGAGTTGGACGGTTGCTCCGGCTTCCAGGTCTGGAAGGAGGTTAACAACAGGTGGGTGGTCATGGATGGTTGAGCAATTGACAAAGACAACAGTTTCCCCGTCGGTGGGTTCGGCTACGCTCACCCACCGATGGCTTGCCCACTGCGTGGGGCGCGTCAGCTTAGCCAATGCGATCGCCGAGCAGAGTCGAACCACGGTCGGTAAGCGTCAGCGTAGCCAAGGCGGTTGGTGAGCGTAGTCGAACGGTTGGTGAGCGTAGTCGAACGGTTGGTGAGCGTAGTCGAACCAAACCGTCCCCCAATCATGCAGTACTTTCTCCACCGATCCGCATACTGATATCCAACCACGTCGATCGCGTCACGGGGGCACTGGTGGAAATATAGTCCACTCCGGTTTCGGCGACAGTGCGGATGGTGTCGAGGGTGATGTTGCCGGAGGCTTCGATTGGGATGCGGGGGTTGTGTTGGCGGATGCGTTGCACCGCTTGGCGCATTTGCTCAGGGGGCATATTGTCCAGCATGATGATGTCGGCTCCGTGCTGGAGGGCTTGCTCCACTTGAGCCAAGGTTTCCGTTTCCACTTCAATGGTGAGGGGATAGGGCATGGTGGAGCGGACACGGGCGATCGCTGCCCCAATACCACCCCCCGCCGCAATGTGGTTATCCTTCAACATCACCGCATCATCCAAACCCATGCGGTGGTTCAGTGCCCCGCCCACCTGACTGGCGTACTTTTCCAAGATGCGTAACCCCGGTGTGGTTTTGCGGGTGTCTACCAAGCGGGTCGGCAAGTCAGCAATTTTCTCGGCATAACGACGGGTAGCCGTGGCTATACCACTGAGCCGCATCACCAGATTTAAGGCCACCCGTTCCCCGGTCAGCAACGCGCGGAGGGAACCCTGTAAACGCAGAATCACGGTTCCCGGTTCACACCAGTCACCATCTGCCACTTGGGGACTGACCTGCACATTACTGTCCAGTAAGGTGAACACTCGTGCCGCGATCGCCAACCCCGCCACCACTCCCGCCTCCTTCACCACCCAGTAAGCCGCCACCGACGGCACCGCCCCAGCATTTCCCCCTAACAGACCATCCGTACTGCGATCGCCCCGCCCCACATCCTCCAGCAACCACTGATGCAACAGCGGATCGAGGATCAAAAACGAGGGTAAAACTGCCTTTGCAACCGTCATAGGGAATTCTCAGGATGAACTGGGGATCAAGGATCTAGAATGGAGTGTCCCTGATTATTATCTGTTAGTTAGGGAACCGCAATGACACGTAATGGGGATGTCAAATTTGAGGTAGGTGGTGATGGGTAATAGGTAATGGGTAATGGGCAGTTCATGCTGTTTCCCATACCGATGATCGGCAGTTCGGTGCGTCCCTGATATCGACTTCCCAGAAACCCGGTTTCTAGTACCGTGCCATCGGAAAGTGGCATCCCCCCGATCAACCGTTAAACTGCATCCCCTCGCCCAAGCTGCAATCGACAAGAGTTTACAAAACCCACTCCCACTAAACAACCCAAAGCCTTACCCCATCACCCATTCCCAATTACCAATTATCAATTACCCATTACCAATCCCCTATTACCAATCCCCTAACCTCCTCCCTGTCTTACCTTCACCCCCATCTACCTCATATCTGTGACTGTAACTACCCTCATGGACTGGATTGTTGGCCAACTGAATGGGTTAGCCGACTTATTATTCCGCATCTTCACTACACCGCTGTTTGAAATGGGGGGCACCCCCTACTCCATTGCCTCGATCGGCACCCTGATTTTGGTCGGCATTGGCGTATTTGTCGCCTCGCGAATTATCAGTAGTTGGATTAAACGGCGGTTACTGGGGCGATTTGACCGGGGGACACGGGAGGCGATCGCGGTTGTCATCAGCTATTTACTCACGTTGATTGGCTTCATCATCGTGTTACAAACGGCTGGGATTAACCTCAGTTCCCTCACCGTATTGGCAGGGGTATTAGGGATTGGCTTTGGCTTTGGCTTACAAAATCTAGCCAGCAACTTTATCAGCGGTCTAACGTTGTTATTTGAACAACCGATCAAAGTGGGTGATTTTGTTGAAGTTGACAAACTTTCTGGCGTGGTGGAAAAAATTTCCATTCGCTCCACCGTCATCCGCACCAACGATGATGTATTTGTGATTGTTCCTAACAATCGATTTGTCGAAAATCAGATTATTAACTGGAGTTACAACGCCCCCAAATGCCGTATCCATTTACCCGTAAAAGTAGCCTATGGCAGTGACCCCTTAGTGGTAACAGAAGCATTGCTGGCGGCAGCTCGGATGGAACCCATGGTATTGTCCAGCCCTTCCCCCAAGGTGTGGTTTGAGAATTTTGGTGAGAATGCGCTGGAGTTTACCTTATTGGTATGGATTGACGATCCAGACGAGAATGAGCCGATTCGCAGCGCGTTGAACTTTCGGATTGAGTATGAGTTGCGAACCCGCAAAATTCGTGTTCCCTTCCCCCATCGCGAACTCTACATCCACAACATGGAGGAGGTTCGCAAACTGTTGGGCACAGGTACCGATGACGAGAATACTGTGGGGCGCAGTAGCCGCGAACCCAAAGAGACGTACTCTGACCAACCTGTTTTAGAAGCCAAACGTCCCAGCCCCCGCTCACTCAATAACGCCACCCTCAAGGATTTACTTCGCCGCATTGTTTATTTTGAACAATGCTCAGACTTAGAACTACGCCAATTAATTGAATACGGCTATCGCCAACTGTTTCCCGCTGGCCAAATTATTTGCCAGGAAAATGACCCCGGTGAATCGTTTTACATCATTCTCAAAGGTTCAGTCGAAGTCTTATCTCAACGCTCGGACAAATACATTGCCACCCTACACGAAGGCGAATTTTTTGGCGAAATTTCGCTGTTATTAGGTGTGCCGCGATCGGCCACAGTTCGCACCGTAGAAGACACTATTTTGTTTGTAGTTGAGCATGAAGATATGCAAAAACTGTTAGAAAGCCATCAACGGTTAGGGGATGAAATTGCGGCTAAATTAGCAGAACGACGACAGGTTTTACGGGATATGAATTTGTTAGTAGAAGATGAACCAGAGGAAACCACCATCCTCAAAATTCGCCGCCGCTTACAAACATTATTTGGCATTTAATTATTTGGCATTTAATTTAATTGGGCATTTACCAATTTGGCTATCACGCTGCACAGTCATCGCTTGGGTGCATCGGGGCGCATCTATTGGTTAGGGGACTGGCGGTTGAAACCGCGTCTATAGCAACCAAGTCCGCCTGCGCGGACTCTAGAAGGCAGACTATTCTCTGGTTCGGAAACCTGCGTAGGCAGGTTTTGTTCTGATAGCCGCGATTTTAATCGCCACTCCC